>JAAYLM010000220.1 GCA_012521915.1 Oscillospiraceae bacterium
ATGGAATACAGTCCGCGCGAGTATCGCCGGATCAACGCTGTCCTGCGCGGTGCACAGCCGGCTGATCGCTGACCGGGTCTTGACAGGCAGGCAGTAATCCGTGAACCTGATAGGGTCGGAGCTGTCCCGGACAGCCGCCTGTTATCTTAAGATGGAGAAAAAAGCTTTCCCGCCCTGCGCTGCAGGAGGACGTGCCGAAAGGCGCACTTAAAGGATGCATTAGGAGATAAAGCAATGCCTGAGAACAGACCGGTCAAAGAACCGCTGCGCTGCGCCCTGGTGGGTTGTGGCAAGGTCGCGCTGAAACACCTGCGGGCGATCCGCTATCATAAGAACGAGCTGCAGCTTGCCGGCCTTGTCGATACCAGGCCGGCTGCGGCTGAAACGCTGCTGCGTCAAGGTGGGGTTAAGGAAGCGGAAGCGGTCCGAATCCCGTTCCATAAGGATCTGCAAACGCTGCTTTCTGCCGAAAAGGTCGATCTGGTCGCGATCACGACGCCCAGCGGCAGCCATTATGCTTTGGCAAAAATGGCTTTGCTGGCCGGAAAACATGTGCTGGTGGAAAAACCCCTGACCCTTTCCCTGCCGCAGGCGGACGAGCTTCTGGATATCGCCTGTGCCGGAGGCCTGCAGATTGCGGTCGGGCACATCTACCGCTATTTTCCTCTGGTGCAGGCTCTTGAAGCAGATTTGCGCGCAGGCCTTTTTGGCCGCGTGCTTTACGGGGATGTCAAGGTTCGCTGGGGCCACGACCAGGCCTATTATGACGCAGCGCCCTGGCGAGGAACCTGGGCAGAAGACGGGGGTGTCCTGATGAATCAGAGCATCCATGCCCTGGACTTGATGACCTGGCTTCTGGGCGGTTCCGTCCGCGAAGCCAGCGGCATGATTGAGCGGCAGACACACCGTATGGAGGCTGAAGATCTGGGTCTGGCGCTGCTCAGGCTAAGCAACGGAACTTTCTGCCAACTGGAAGGAACCACCAGTACGGATCCCCGGCAGCCCGAGGCGTCTTTTGCTGTCTTTTGCAGTGACGGAACGATTCAGGCCGGCCTGCGCGGCGGACGGCCTTATGTCCACGCAAAGGATGGCCGGGGCAGGCCGTTGACCGGACATTATGTGCGCCGCTTCCTGGGACAGATCTGGCGGCAAGGCGGCATAAAGGCCTTGCTTCAGTTGCCAAACCCGCACAGTGCATTGTACGGCGACCTGATCCAGGCAATCCGGCAGCAGCGGCCACCGCTGGCCGATGGCGATTCCGGCCGGCAGGCTGTGGCAGCGGTCCTGACCATTTATGCCGCGGCCTTCAGACAAAAAACAGTCACACTACCGCCGGAATCATTCACGCTGGCCGACATGGCCGGTTATTTTGCTCCGTTCGGTGACCCGCCGGTGAACCATTAGTCCGGCAGCCCATTGTGGTTGGCAGCTTGTCTGAGTTTGCCGCGCAGTTTGCGGATCTGACCATGCGTCTGCATCCAAAGCAGGCTGTCGCGGAAGGTCTCGATCAGGGGACGGGGCTCATAACCCAGTTCGCGGGTGGCTTTTTCATGGCTGAGGTTACAGTTGGAGGCAAGCACAGAAACACTGTAAGGCGTGAAGAAAGGCTTGATGCGCAACAGACGGCAGGCTGCGTGGGTTAGCCAGGCGGCCGCCCTGACCAGCCAGCGCGGGGCAAAGAATATGGCCGGCTGTTTCTGACCGAGGGCCTGGCGCTCCAGGCGGATGACATCGCGCAGGGTGATCTGGTGCCCGGATAGGATATAGCCCTGGCCGGCACGGCCGGCACGGGCTGCTTTGACGATGCCGTCAGCGACATCGCGGACGTCAACGAAATTGTAGGCGCCGTTAAAAGACATGACCAGCTTCAGCCAGCCTTGGGTACTGAGATAGCGCAGCAGGCGGCCCATTTCCGACAGGCGGTGGTCATAGGGACCGATCACTCCGGATGGGAAGACAATCACGGCATCCAGTCCGCGGGCGATCCCGTCATAGACAACAGCCGTGGCGGTTGTCTTGCTGATGGCGTACGGCCCCAGCAGTCCGGAAACGGGAAACTCGTGTTCCTCATTGATTTCCCGGTTGTCCGGCAAATCCGGCAGGGCGTGGGCTGAACTGACATAGATCAGGCGCTCAACACCATAAGCCAGACAGGCGTTGACCATGTGGCGGGTGCCGCCGACGTTGACTTCCTGAAGCAGGCGGGGTTTGCGCGGGGCTGTGTCGATAATGCCCGCCAGGTGGAAGACAAGGCGCGTGCCATTGACTGCCCGGCGTACATCCGCCTCGTGGCGGATATCACCATAGCAGAGCTCGAGTATCAGGCCATCGAACGCGTCCAGTGTTTCACCAGGCTGCAGAAAAACGCGGATGGTTTCATAAGGATAGCGTGAATGCAATTTGCGAATCAGGACATTGCCGATATGTCCTGTCGCGCCGGTAACCAGAATCATGTCGCATCCCTCCCGGGGTCCATGTTTTCCATGAAGGATGGCTGCAGCACCAGCGGTTTTTCAAGGCCAGCCGTTATGTTACAGCAAAGGATTGGTTCTTGCCTTTATTATATCATGGAAGCGCTTTCGAATTGTGTCATCGTTGTGGCCGCAAGTCCATGTGCCGGAAATAGCCGGCAGCCGGCGGCTGTGAAGGTGTATAATGCAAATGATGAGACCTTGGGAGGAATCAGGCCATGTTGACAGGAAAATTACCCGACAACCCTAATAAAGATATCGATTTCAGTAAAAGCCAGCTTCAGGATATCTGGCTGGCCGGTGGCTGTTTTTGGGGCGTGCAGGCTTATGTTTCCCGGATTCCGGGGGTGGCGGAAACGACAGTCGGCTATGCCAACGGCAAAACCCGGTATCCAACCTATGAAGAAGTCTGTACCGGACGGACAGGCCATGCTGAAACGGTGCACGTCCGTTTTGACCCGCGGCGCGTCAGTTTGAGCGAGTTGCTGCGGCGCTTTTTCCAGATCATTGACCCGACCAGCCTGAATCGCCAGGGCAATGATCATGGCAGCCAGTACCGGACCGGCATCTATTATCGTGACGCGGCACAACTGCCGTCTATCCGGCAGGTCGTCGCTGAAGAACAGCAAAAGCACAAGCAGCCGATCGTCACCGAAGTGGAAGAACTGAGTCTTTTCGCGCTCGCGGAAAGTTACCACCAGGACTACCTGGAGAAAAACCCCGGAGGATACTGCCACATCGGTCATGCGGAGATGCGCCAGGCTACAGCAGAAACAGAGCTCGGGGCAACCGGCGCAGGCAAGTGGTTTTCTGACCGGTTTACCAAACCGGACGATGCGGAACTGCGACGCCGTCTTAGCCGCGAGCAATATGCAGTCACACAGAAAAACGCGACAGAACGGCCTTTCACGGGTGCCTACTGGAACAACCGGGAACCAGGCCTTTATGTGGATGTTGTCACAGGCGAACCCTTGTTTTCTTCCCGGGATAAATTTGATGCCGGCTGTGGCTGGCCCAGCTTTACGCGTCCGGTCGATCCGCAGGTGCTTCAGGAAAAAATGGACAAAAGCCACGGTATGCTGCGTACGGAGGTGCGAGGACACAGCAGCGACAGCCATCTGGGACATGTCTTCACCGATGGCCCGCAAGAGCAGGGCGGCCTGCGGTACTGCATCAACAGCGCCGCATTGCGGTTTATCCCGCTTAGCGATATGGAAGAGGAAGGTTACGGGGACTGGATCAATAAGGTGGCCCCATGAGCCGGCACACCCTTTCCCTGCCTTATGGCCGTACCCGGCTCAGCCTTACGCTGGATCATGAACAGCTAAAAGCTGTGTTGACGCCCGGCAAAGAAAAGGGTGGACTCGCCGATGAAACGGCTCTTGTCCGGAATGCCCTGGCCAATCCGATCGGATCAGCCACCCTGGGTGAAATGGCCCGGCAGGTGTCACGTGTCCTGATCCTGACCAGCGACCACACCCGGCCCGTTCCCAGCCGGCTTACCCTGCCGCTGCTTCTTGAGGAAATCCGGCGGTACAACCCGCGGGTCCAGGTCAAAATCCTGGTGGCGACTGGTTTTCACCGCTGTACCAGTTTGGCTGAGCAATTGGAGAAATTCGGGGAGACACTCGTTCAGCAGGAAGAAATCGTGGTGCATGACTGCCATGACCGGAACCACCTTGTCGCTAAAGGCACCCTGCCTTCCGGCGGTGCCCTCTTGCTGAATGACCTGGTGGACTGGGCTGATCTTCTGGTAGCAGAAGGCTTTATTGAACCCCATTTTTTTGCCGGCTTTTCCGGCGGGCGTAAAAGCGTCCTGCCCGGGATTGCTGGTGCAGCCACGGTGCTGGCCAACCATTGCGCCGAGTTCATTGCCAACCCTTTTGCCCGGGCCGGTGTCCTGGCTTCTAATCCGCTGCACCGCGACATGCTCTATGCCGCCGAAGCAGCCGGCCTTGCTTTTATCCTGAATGTCGCGCTGGACGCGGACAAGAAGATCACGCAGGCTTTTGCCGGTCATCCGGACCAGGCGCATCTGGCCGGCTGTGCCTGGGTTGGCGCTCAGGCCACGGTCACGCGCAGAGAAGCAGACCTTGTGATCACATCGAACGGCGGTTATCCGCTGGATCAGATTATCTACCAGGCGGTCAAAGGAATGACCGCGGGGGAAGCCTGTGTACGGCAGGGCGGCGTGGTCATTATGGTCGCCGCCTGCGAAGACGGGCACGGCGGTGAGGCGTTCTACCGCTGGCTGGCCGAGGCACCTGATCCTTCAGCTGTCACAGCCCGCATTATGGCTATCCCGCGTCAGGACACACAGCCTGACCAGTGGGAAGCGCAGATCCTGGCCAGGATTCTGGTCCATTGCACAGTGATCCTGGTTACGGACCGCTGTACGCCGTCACTGGTACGCGCCATGCATCTGCAGCACGCGTCAACCCTGGACGAAGCCATGACCCTGGCCAGGGGGATTGTCGGCGACCATCCGGATATTGTTGTCATCCCTGATGGTGTTTCGGTGATTGTCCAGATGGACGACCTGAAAATCTGAACCGGCAGCGGATCGCTGGTGTTCCAGTAAAAAGGAAAGCAGGTGCTGTATGCTTCAAGAGCCAGAAAGAATCCGGATTTTGCAACCGCCAGATACCGAAGGCAGGACAATCGCCACGGTACTGGATACCGACACGTATAACGAGATCGACGACCAGTTTGCCCTGGTTTATGCGTTGCTGTCACCTAAAGTTGATTTGCGTGCTGTTTCTGCCGCGCCTTTCCACAACAACCGCTCGACAGGGCCGGCCGACGGTATGGAGAAAAGCTACCAGGAGATCCTGCGCATCCTGGACCTGATGGGCGTGGACGCTGACCAGCTGGCCTGGCGCGGGGCGAACACCTACATGCCGGCCAAGGACCGGCCGGTGGACTCCCCGGCGGCCAGCCGTCTGATTGATCTGGCCCATCAGGCAGAGCAGCCTTTGCAGATCCTGACCATCGGCTGTGCGACAAATGTCGCATCAGCCTTGTTGCTCGACCCGTCTATCGCCGACAAGATCGTGGTGGTCTGGCTGGGCGGCCATGCCCGCGACTGGCCCCATACCAATGAGTTCAATCTGCAGCAGGATGTCTATGCCGCTCAGGTTCTTTTTGACTGCGGCGTTCCGCTGGTCCGTTTCCCCTGTTATCCGGTTACCCAGCACCTGGCAACGACCGTGCCGGAGCTGGAGGCCTGTTTATCCGGACACAGCCGTATTGGTGATTATCTCGTCGAAGCCGTGCGCGGCTATGCGCCGCAAGGTCCGGACAATTTTGCCTGGTCCAAAGTGATCTGGGACATTATTACGGTTGCCTGGATAGACTGTCCACAGGCTTTGACGACGCTGCTTGTACCGACACCACGTCTGGTGGGCAATGCGGCAACACCCAAAAATGAGCTTTGCTTTAACCTCGACCTGCGCAGGCCCCTATGCCGCGAAGCCGTCCAGGTCCAGCGTGACCAGGTTTTCCGCCGTTTGTTTCATTTGATCAATGCCAGCGGCAGATGACCCTGCTGCGCCGGCTGCTTCATCCTGTGGTGCCGGCAGCAGGAGACATGAAGAATCTTTATTGTCAAGCGTCCGTGATCATGTTACAATCGCGGTTGTTGTTGAAGAGGCCGGCTGTTTATGGTAAGTCCTCTTCATTGAAAAATAAATATTGAAGAGACCATATAAGTTCACAAATATGGTGTGAACGTCTCTATGTGGCAACCATAAACTGCCTACGCTATGGTGTTCTTTTCCGGCCGGATCCTGTGCGCTTGTGCCGACGCGCTGTTTTGTGTTTTTGCAGCGGCGCGGCAAGCGGCACACGGAATCATGGAAATGGATGGTTTATGTAAAGTAGACGGAGAGCACTGCACCTGTCTGCTTTTTTATTTTTGAAGGAGGGAAAGTATGAAGGAATATACATTGCACGTAGCCGGACTTGAGCGCAAGCTGCCCATGGTGCGCATCTCCGACACACTGGAAATAGCCAGTTTCGTTATCCTCGGTGACGTGGAACTGTCTGTGCGTGCAGCCAGTGAGCTGATTTCGCGCATTCCTCCGGTCGATTACCTGATCACCGCTGAAGCCAAAGGCATTCCGCTGGTGCAGGAGCTGGCCAGACAGCTGGATATGAAACGTTATTTTGTCGCACGCAAGAGCATCAAACCGTATATGGATGAGCCGCTGGTGATTGAAGTTTATTCCATTACAACCCAGACCAAACAGCTGTTGTGCCTCAGTCGTGAAGAAAGCGACATGATCCGCGACAAACGGATTTTAATCGTCGATGATGTCATCAGCACCGGCGAATCAATCAAAGCGATGGAATCACTGGTAAAAAAAGCCGGCGGTAAAGTTGTCGGCAAGGCGGCTATCCTGGCTGAAGGTGATTCTGCCAAGCGTAAAGACATCATCTTTCTCGAGGAATTACCGGTTTTTCCGGTGACTGTTTCCCGCTAGAATAAAAGATCAGGAGAAAAGAGATTGAGTTTTGCAGTCAATCAGATCAGATATCAATACAGTGCTGAACACGAGCCGATCCTGGACGATGTCAGTTTTACGATTGAGCCCGGCCAGGTCACAGCGATTGTCGGCCCAAGCGGCTGCGGCAAGTCGACACTGGTCAGCATCCTCAGCGGCGTGATCCCCCACCTTATATCCGGTGGTGTCATCTCCGGTTCACTCGATGTCCGCGAAAATGCCCTGATTTCGGTTGTCAGCCAGTCCCCTGAGAACCAGCTTTTCGGCTATGGTGTGGAAGACGCCATCTGTTTCGGCATTGAGAATCTGGGTCTGGACAGTGAATCAATCAGTGAGCGTGTCGAGTATGTGCTGGACCTTCTCAATATCCAGCACCTGCGCAAACGTTCTGTAGCGACTTTATCCGGAGGCCAGCGCCAGGCGGTCTGCATTGCCTCAGTCCTGGCCATGCAGCCTGATATTCTGATCATGGACGAGCCAGTCAGCTCTCTGGACCCCAATGGGAAAAGAATGATCCAGACGGTGCTCGGTTCTCTCAAGGCCACCGGACAGACCATCATCATCGTTGACAACAACCTGGAATGGTCCGCGGAAATTGTTGAACATGTCATCGGCCTGTTGGATGGCAAGGTGGTTTTTGATGGAGACCGGGACACCTTTTTCGCTGACGAGGTCCTGCAGCAAAAGCTTTGTGTCACGATTCCCCAGGAGATCGAGTTGTACCAGGCCTTGGCCGGCAGCCTGCCCGGAATGGACCGTTTCAGAACCCTGGCGGAAGCACAGCAAAAGCTGGGGCGCTTCCTGACACCGGCGGCACCTGAAAGCGACGCGCTGCCATCTGAGGACGCCGTAAAACAGCCGGACGCAGACGTGATCTTGACAGCCAGGGGCTTGAGCAAGACTTTTCGCGACGGTTTCCGTGCCTTGATCGATGTTGACGCTGATTTCAGCAAAGGAAAAGTCGTGGCGATCCTGGGACAGAACGGTTCCGGCAAGACAACGCTGGTCAAACACCTGAATGGCCTCTACCGACCCGATAAAGGCACCATCAGCTACCGCGGCCAGAGCACAGCCGGCAAATCGGTTGCCCGGATCAGCAAGGATATCATCCTGGTTTTCCAGAATCCCGAACTGATGCTGTTTGAGGAAACGGTCTTGAGTGAGCTGACCTTCTGCGCAAGAGCCCAGAAAATTGACTATGATGAAGCTGCCGCCCTGGAAGTGCTGCACCGCTATGATCTGCTGGAACATAAAGATGAGCTGCCTGTCAACCTGGCCATGGGTCAGAAACACCTTCTGACCATTCTGTCAGTGCTTTTCTCCAGTGCGGAAGTGGTCATCCTGGACGAGCCGACCCTGGGCATGGATCTGCGGCAGAAACAGCAGCTGACCGACATCATCACACACCTGAAAGAAGCTGGTAAAACAGTTATCGTGATCAGCCATGAAATTCCGTTGGTTTTTCAGATTTCAGATGAGATCATTGTTCTCAACGAGGGGGTCAAGCTGCTGCATGGCACCCGCCAGGTCCTGGCGACCTGTGATGAATTGTTTGCCCGGATCAACATCAACCTGCCGCCTGTTGTCCAACTGGCCAAATACTTTGGCTTGCCTTCCGACTGTTGTGATGTTCCGGCTTTTGTCCGGGCTTTTCATGAAAGCCTTACCGCAGCCGGCATATCCGGAAACAAAGGGGGGAGACCGGAACATGGGTGACTTTTTGCAGTATGTCGAGTTGGACTCCTTTCTCCACCGTCTTGACCCGCGGACAAAGTTTGTCTTTTTCATCATCATGTCGGTCGTAACTTCTTTTGTTAAGACAGGCCTTGCCTTGCTTTTCCTTCTGCTGGTGTTCATGGTCATCTGGAGCCTGGCACGGATCGGCTCTTACATGCTGATCCTTCTTAGTAAAATACGGGTGCTTTTACTTTTCATCTTTCTTTTATGGCTGGTGCTTGGCCTGTTTAGCACTAACGCGGGTCCATCGATCTTCCACAGTTCTTTTCAGATTTTCAGCTGGGAGGTCAACGTCAGTTTTGAGTGGTTTGATTTGTACAAAGGCGCTGTTTTCGCGGTGCGCGTCTTTCTGATGATCTCCTCGTTCTATACCGTCATCCTGTCCACGAACTTCAGCCAGATCATTTTAGGGCTGCGCTCCTGGCGCGTTTCCTATGCGGTCGCCTTCGGCATCGGCCTGATTTTCCAGATCATACCGATCATTGTCAAGGAGTTCGCGACCATCATCGAAGCCCAAAGCTCCCGGGGGCTGGAAGTTGAGCAGTGCAGCGCGGCAGCGAAAATGAAAAATTACATCATTGTCTCCCTGCCGCTGTTGTTTCGGGTTCTGGGAAAAGGCCATGCCATTTCGCTGGCCATGCATTACTACAAGCTGAATTTCAAAGTGCGGCGCACCTCTTATAAAGTGATCCAGCCGACCTACCGTGACGCGGTCTTTGCCGTGGTTTTCCTTGCGGCGGCGGCGCTCGCGGTCTATTTGCAGCTTTTTCACTACATACCACTGTAATTCGGCGTTGTCTGCCAAGAGGGGGAATTGACATGATCGCAAAATGGGAAAACCTGACACGGGACGAGCTAGCAGCCATTGACAAAGAATCGGCCATTGTCTGCCTGCCTACAGCAGCGACAGAACAGCATGGCGCACACCTGCCCGTCGGTACGGATGCCATCATCCTGGCCAGCCTGATCGACATGATCATCGAAAAAGAGACCTTTACTGAAGGCAGCCTTATTTTCGCGCCTCAGCTGCCGGTCGGTAAAAGCAATGAACATATGGGCTTTGCCGGCACGCTGACCTTTGGCACCCAGACCTACTATGCCATGCTGCATGACCTGGCCAGTGCGATCGCCAAAAGCGGTTTCAAGAAGCTGGTTCTGTTGAACAGCCATGGCGGCAACACAGATATGCTCAACCTGATCAGCCGGGATCTGCGCATAGACCTGGGCTTGAATGTCTTTGTCTTTGACTGGTGGTTCACCTCCTTCTGGGAAAAAGGGCTGCAGGGACTTAAGGAATCCGGAAAATACGGTGTATTCCATGCCTGTGAGCTGGAGACCTCTTTGATGCTCTATGCTCAGCCGCAGTCTGTGCACATGGCGCTGGCGGTTGATGAAGATCCGGTAGCCAGCCTGAGGGACAATGACTATGTAACGGTCTTCGGACCCTATAACGCTGGCTGGAAAACCAGCGATGTGACCAGCAGCGGTGTGATCGGCGCGCCGACGCTGGCCACAGCAGAAAAAGGCAAAAAGCTTTTTGACTATGCTGTCAGAGAGCTGGTGCAGATCATAAAGGCTTTTGCTCATACCGAATATTAAGGAGGCGCATCACATGTCTAATCCAACACAGCTTGAATCACAGGCAAAACCCAAATTCACCTTTGTCAACATCATTTTCTTTGTTATCTTTGGTGTTCTGACTGGTGTGCTCTGGGCTTATGGCAGCCCGATACCCCTGATCCCGGGCGCTGTTCACTTCCGGACTTTCGCGTTCATTATCCCGGCGATCGGCTTTCTTTTTGGCCCCGTTTCCGGTTTCTTTTCCGGATACATCGGCACGGTAGTCTGGGCTTTGCTAGGTGGCTATTTCATCGCGCCGCATACTTTGCTTGCAGATGGCATTACGGTTGGCCTCAGCGCCGCGCTGCCTGCCCTGGTCATGTTGAAAAACAAATCGCTGGAAGACTGGATCAGCGCTTCAAAATCAAAGTTCATCTGGGTTTCCCTGTTCTGGTCTATCCTTTTCGGCATTCTCATGATCCTGACCACCAGCATTTCACTGGCCTATTTCACTGGCCTGAGCTACTGGTACTGCGTGCTCTGGATTGGCATCGCCGATGTGGTGCCGATCGCGGTAACTCCGTTCATCGTCCTGCTGCTGGCACCCCGCCTGAAAAAGCTGCAGACCATTATTCCCAGAGTGTAAGCACCCTGCACCTGCCTGCTGCACCTGATCTGCCCGGTTTACCTGAATCATAAACGAAGTAAAACGAACGCAGGCCGCAAGGCCTGCGTTTTCTTGGTCAGACAGTACATATCCTGTTTGCGCTCAGGCCTGATAAACGTATAATTCCCCGCCGTGCCGGATCACCGATACCGTGGGCTTTTGATAGCCGGCCATGGCATCGTCAATCGCCAGCTGAATCTGGCTGAGCGGATAGTACCTGACTTTGCAGGCCTCGGTGTCCTCCCGGGACAGCCCGTCTGTGACCATGACCAGCTTGACTCGCCTGCGCATTTTTGACATGGCTGTTCCCACAGACAGGGCGACCGGATCACCGCTGAAAGGCTCGCCCAGAAAAAGTTGCTGCAAAACATCAGGCGCGTCGTCCATGCCGAAATAGCGCGGGTATTCGTCATGGGGACCCATGCCTTCATCATTGGGCGCCACCAGGATGATCGTGCCTGTACCGCTCTTGACAGCATGTTCAGCGGCACACATCCCCTTGCCTGACTGCCAGAAATCGGCGTCGGCCGGGTAGGAGCTGACCACACAGATATCCGCCCGTTCCGGGATCGCGCAACCGAGCGCTCGCTTGGCATAGACCACGCCCTGGCGCTGCGCGTTGACATAATGGCCGGCGACGACTTTATAGATCTGCCCTTCCGGTGTCAGGACGGTATTGATAATGAAATGGAGCCCCACGGTGTCAACCCATTTTTCCATATTGAGCCGTATCGGGCATTCTTCCCGGCCAAAGAGGTTTTCATCGGCCAGGCCACCCTGCATATGGAAGCGGGCAACGGTCTGTTCACCGGTCACGCCCGGGAAAAGGATCTTGGCGCCGCCGGACCAGCCAGCCACCGGATGCGGCACGATATTGCCGATGCCGATGCGAATATCACTGTCCATGGCTGTTTTGGAGGCGTAGATGGCAACCCCGTCCGGCGCGTTGCCCAGGTTGACGAGGTCTTCCTGTTTGCGGAATTCTGAATTGACCACCGGGAAACGATGATAAATAGCGCTGCCGACACGTGTTTCCATTTCAGCAGCGGTCATATAGCGATGGCTGCCCAGGGCCATGACGATTTTGATCTGTTCCTCCCGGACACCGATCTCTGCCAGTTTTTGGATCAGGATTGGCAGGATACGCTGAACCGGGGTGGGACGGGAGATGTCATCACATATGATGTTGACCCGGCTTTCCCGGCTGACGATCTTGTGCAGAGGCGCGCAACCGATCGGCTGGTCTATCGCCGCTGCGATGGCCTGGTCGGGATCGGCTGCTGCCGTAATTTGCGGCGGCTCCAGAAGACCGGTGAAGTTCTGGTCGGGAATGCTAAAAGAAACCTCAGTATCACGGCCATAGGGAATGCTGATCTGCATGCGTAATCCTCCTGCTTGCTTCTATGGTGATATCCGGTCTGTCGACAAAGGATCAGCCTGTCTTCAGACGATTTAAAAGCTCAATCAACTGAACGACATTGCGTATGATGTGATAGGGATCTTTCACTGGCAGCGCAACCACTTTTTCCTGTGGTGAGCCGTCCCGTTTGCGTATTTGGATCCATTCGCGGATCTCACGGTCCGGATTGGGAAAGACGCGAAAAGTATAATCAGCCAGACGATCATACAGCTCCTGAAAATCAGTGTCACCAGACTGGACGTGGCACAGCATGGTCGTGTAGAGGGCTTCCGAATGCACCCACCATAGCTTGTCGCTCCAGCCGGCCTGCACCTGGCGCAGCATCGGCTCCTCCGCGACATCCTCTGTACGGCCACGCGGCGGTCCGCCCCGGACATGGCAGTAATGCAGCAGGCCGCCCATCTCATCATCCCAGCCAATCTGGCAGGTGCGCCTGACAATGGCCAGGGCACGCCGGGTTATAAGCGGCTGGCCTAAGGTTTCGGCAGCCTCGCCAAGAAACCACATACACTCAAGGGTGTGGCCGGGATTGGCGTGCTGCCCCAGCATGTTGGGCAGCCAGCTGTTATCGACACCGACCACCTCATGGACCACCTCATGATCATCAACAAAATGATCCAGAATATCCAGGCAAAAGGCTTCCAGCTTTTCCGCCAGCTCAGGGCTGTCGGCGGGCGCGAAGCGGCAGGCTGCCAGATAGAGCTCCCGTGTCACGTGACAGAGGATCATGGGGATGCCGTGCGCGCGGTAAGCCTGATTCAGAGGATAAGGGTGTGTCCGGTACTGTCCGGAGCTGATGCGGTCCAGGATTGAGTTAAAGAGTTTTTTGGCGTAAAGATAGGAGGATGCGTCGCCGGCGGCCAGCGCATAGCGGGCGAACGCTATCGTCACAAAACAGTCAGCGTAGATGCTCAGGTCAAGGATACCGCTGTCATCGGCCGGCATGGGACGTCCGCTTTCATCCATAAGGAATGTACAGCGCCAGTCATCCGGTCCGACCAGGACATGCCGGTGCAGAAAATCGCGGCCTGATTTGGCCAGGCGGAGGAATTCCTGTTTCTGCCTTGCGGTGAATGTGTTGCTTTCCATCATGGCCAGCCTGGCGAACAGCCAGACGAAGCGTCCCTGTGACCAGGTGTACTTGTGACGGCTGAGCAGCTGCCGGCCGCTGTTGTCAAAGCAGTTGAAATAGCCACCGTGCTCCAGATCCAGACTGCCCGGCACCCAGAAGGGCAACAGGTTGTTGGTTAGTTCATTCTCATAAAACCCGCTCAATTCGCGGATGCGCAATGCTTTCATAAAACAGCCCACCAGTCACCAGGATAGCCCCATTATAGCACATCTTCCTGGTTGGTCCGGGCTGCGGAGACTGGTGAACTTACAGGCTGTTTCTGCTATGATGAAGATCAAGTAGGATTCATGATCGCCTTTTGTGCTTATTTATATGGGAGGAACAGACATGGGGATCTATCAACTGGCCTATGGAACCGGCTGGAAGCAGTTTCAGCTGAATGATGAAAATGTGCGGATGGTAATTCATCCTCGCACCGTTGACAGCCAGACAACGGGTGTGGAGGCGGTTCGGGAGGCCCTGGCGACGCCGATTGGTTCAGAACCGTTGAAAGATAAGGTCAGGCAGGGACAGAAAGTGGTTGTGGTCACCAGTGATCTGACCCGTCCGATGCCCAGCCGGCAGGTTGTGCCGCTTGTACTTGATGAACTGGTCGCCGGTGGTGTTGCCCCGGAGGACATCACCATTGTTTTCGCCATCGGCAACCATCGGCCGCATACTGAAGCAGAGATGCGCTATCTTGTGGGCGACGATATTTATGAAAAAGTGCGCTGTCAGGACAGTAACCCGCAGGATTGCCTCCGGCTGGGCTGGACCAGCAGCGGTACCCCGGTGGATATTTATCGTCCGGTCGTGGAGGCAGATGTGCGTGTTTGCCTGGGCAATATTGAATTTCACTGGTTTGCCGGTTACAGTGGAGGGGTTAAGGCCATCATGCCGGGTGTCTCAACCCGTGCAGCCATTCAGGCCAACCACAGGCATCTTGTCAGTCGTGACGCCGTTGCCGGCGAACTGGATAAAAACCCTGTGCGGTGCGACATCGAGGAAGTGGCAGATTTTCTGCCGGTTCAGTTCATTGTCAATGTCGTGCTTAATGAAAAAAAAGAAATCATTAAGGCTTTTGCCGGCCATCATCAGCTGGCCCACAGGCAAGGCTGCCGGTTTATTGACCAGATGTACAAGATTGATATCGGTCAGAAAGCCGACCTCGTCATTGTTTCTGCCGGCGGCTATCCCAAGGACCTCAACCTGTATCAGGCACAAAAAGCCCTGGACAATGCCCGTCAGGCTGTCCGGCCAGGCGGTATCATCATCTGGGTTTGCCGGGCTCAGGAAGGTCTGGGGGAAGAGGTTTTCGCCGAATGGATGCAGCAGGCGGACAGCCCGCAGGCTATCCTGCAGCGCATCCAGACTGAATTTCAGCTGGGTGGCCACAAAGCGGCCGGCCTGGCGGCAGTTCTGGCCGATGTCAGCCTGTTTCTTGTTTCTGACCTGGATGACGCACACGTCCGGTCGCTATTCATGGAGCCCTTTGCTGAAGTATCTGGTGCTGTGACAGAAGCCATGAACAGGCTGGGGCCTGACGCTGGTATCATCCTGATGCCCTTTGGCGGATCGACCTTGCCAGTCGCCGCTTCATCCGGTCAGCAGTCCGGAACGGAGGTTACCTTATGATCCGGAATTTTGATAACCCGCCGGCAGAGAACAGGCCGAGGCCTTTCTGGTTCTGGAACGGTGAGATGACACGGCCGGAAATCCGGCGGCAGATTCTGGAAATGAAAGATAAAGGCCTGGGCGGTTTCTTTTTGTGTGCCCGCCAGGGGCTGCGCGTACCTTACCTGTCACAGGAATGGTTCGCCTTGTGCCGCTACGCGGTCGATACGGCCAGAGAACAAGGCCTGGAAGTCTGGCTTTATGATGAATTCCCTTATCCTTCAGGTATGTCCGGAGGGCGGGTGACCCTGATGCACCCGGAGGCCCGGCACAGCCACCTTGACATCATCACCAGCGAGGCAGGCAGCGGACAGGCAATAAGCATCGACCTGGGCGTCGGGCTGCTGGTCCGGGCCCAGGCCTTTCCCCTTCTGGAAAATGGCACGGTTGACTGGGATCAGGGGCTTGACCTTTCCGCGTATACCGGTGTTCGCCAGAACCACCTGATCTACCAGCGCACCCCGGTGATTGCTGCCTATGCCCACAACACCAAACGCTTTTTCTCCTATGGCCCGACAGAAGAACTGTACTGGACACCGCCGGCCGGTTCCTGGAAAATCATCATTGCCATGTCCCGGACGATCGAAGACTTCAAGTATTTCGGTACTTATCTGGATCCGGTCAACCGTGACGCTGTCCAGGCTTTCCAGGAAACGACCTATGAAGCCTACAAAAAAGAACTGGGTGAATACTTTTCGTCCACAATCAAGGGTATGTTTACAGATGAAACCTGTCTGCATGGCCGCTGGTCCTGGTCAAATGAGATTCCCGCCAGTTTCCGGGAAAAATATGGTTACGAGCTGACCGACCACCTGGCCGCGCTGATCGATGCTTCGTATCCTGGGGCACCCATGATCCGCTACCAATATGACCAGTGCACGCATGAACTGCTGCGTGACCGCTACCATAAAACCTTGTCTGAGTGGTGCGCGCAAAACGGCATAAAGTACACAACTGAAGTGCCTTCCATGCGTATGTCCAACCAGCGGTACAGTCATGTGCCCGGTGGCGACCCCTGCCATGACAAACTGGGTTTCCCCATGGAAAAAGTGATTGACAGGGACTTCCATATTTTCCGCTCCAACCCCAAGGTGATCAGTGCCATGGCCAGGCAGTTTGACCGCAGGGACTGCCTGGTGGAGAGCTTCCACTCTATAGGCTGGTCGATGACACTGCAGGATGCGAAATGGCAGATCGACCGGCAGACCCTGATGGGCATCAGCCTGCACACTTTTCACGGGTTTTACTACACTGTTGACGGAATCACCAAGCATGACGCGCCGCCATCCCAGTTTTTTCAGAATCCCTACTGGCAGCATTACAGGTTGTTTGCCGATTACTGCGCCCGGTCCAGCCGCCTGATCACGGAAACGGAATCCATGGCCGATGTCGCACTGCTGCACCCGGCGACATCCTGGTGGACCCACCTGCGCAATCCTTTCAGCGTGTTTTCCTACTCCGGAGACAGCCAGGAAGAGAAACAAGCTTCTGATCAGCTGATTGAAGACTGGAAACACCTGTGTAAAGCACTGCTTTTTCACCAGATTGACTATGACGACCTGGATCCTGAAGTCATGCTGGCTGGCAGGATCGAAGCCGGTCATATCGTTGTCGGCCGGGCCCGCTACAAAACACTGGTGATCCCGCCCATTACCAATCTTGAAGGATCGGCAGCCGATATGATCCGGCAGTTTGCCGCCGGCGGAGGTACGGTGATCTGCTGCGGGCTTTCGCCCTATGAAACCATCGAACCGTCTGTCGATCCGTCAACCTTCCTGATCCATGTTCCGCAGCTGTCAAAGGATGTTTATTTTGGTGAACCGGGCCAGGCCAAAGTGAGCCACACCGGTTCAGTCTACGCGATTCGTGCACCCGGAGGGATACGCGCCGGCGCGGCAGACGAACTGCTGGCCGGGCTTGTTCGCTCTGAGACCCGCTACCCCATCGATGTCAACATCCCTGCGCATCTGCACAAGGCTGTGATCGTGCACCGCAGGCAAAACGACGTCGGCAGCTATCTGATGCTGTCCAGCCAGGATGGCGTGCGGGCGACTGTCGCGTTGACCTGTGCCGACGCGCCTGAATCGGCTGCATTGTTTGAGCTGGATCTGGAGACCGGTGGCTGCCGCCTGCTTGAATCGTGCCGAGACGGACGAACCCTCAGCGCGACCGTCCAGCTGTCGCCCTGGCAAACCCGACTGTTTGCCCTGGCTGACCGGCAAAGCCACTTTGCCGCGCCGCCGATGACAACAGCGCTGCCGCTGACACTGGAAACGAAGCTTCCCATGCCGGTCTGTGCTGCCGGCTGGAACGCCTACCGTCTGGAACAGATACAAGTCAGCATTGATCAGGGCCCTTTCTTCCAGGCATTGCCTGCAACCTTTATTGAGCATTTCAAACAGGCTGGGCCGCTGCAGACCAGTCAGCTCCAGATTGATGGGGATTTCGGCACACGCCAGAGCCTTTCAATTCGCTACCCGCGAAATGAAACCTGCCAAATGAGCTTCTTCATCCGAAAAAAGCCAGGTAAAGCTTTTTTACTGCGTGACCGCATGTCCATCATGGGTGAACATACCATCCAGATCAATGGCCACACGCTTGATCCGCAGGCTTTTCAGCCGCAGAAGGTCTATGACCCGTGCAACCTGCTGGCGGATGTCACAGAAAACTTAACTGAAGGCGTGAACACGGTTAGCGTCAGCGTAACGGCCACGGCAGATTTTCATGGCTTATCTGATCCGCTCTACCTGATTGGTGATTTTGCGGTAACCGCCCAACAAGGTGTATTTGTCATCGACGCGCCCCAAAAAGAAGCGTGTCTGACAGCTGGACCCATCGAGGGGTATCCCTTTTACAGCGGAACACTGACTTTCTCCACCAACCTGGAGATTGCGCGACCTGTCACTGAAGGACGCTTCAGCCTGTCACTGGCAGATGTTGAAAACCTGCAGGATTGTGTCGAACTCATTGTAAATGGAACATCCCTGGGGGTGCGGGCTTTCGCACCCTATGCCTGGAGCGGGGCTTCCGACTTGCTGCGTACCGGAAATAATGCTGTACAAATCAGGCTGACCAATACATTGGCCAACTTGTTTGAAGGGACCTGGTATGATTTGTCACAACAAAAAATGTGTGCTATCCAGCCAGGTTGACTTCATTTACAGTCCGGCATCCAGCAGGGCGGACAAATCCAGCAGGTAAACGCCGCGATACCCCTCATGGGTTGAATCAAAGGAGACATGTCGGCCATCCGGACTCCAGCGGAGATGCAGGTCACAGCGTATATCGCCGACTGGCACCGGGGGTGAAATGAAGCGGCCGATGGTGCGCCCCCGACCTGTGTGGCAATCATACAGCGCAACGGGCCGCATACCTTCCTTGTCCGGATAGCCATCCCCGATTATCCAGCGACGGTCCGGCGAATAGCTGCAGTGGATGTCCTTGGACAGCACAGGATGGTTGCAATACTTTTCCTGTTGGCTCAAATCGGTCAGTTCATACATGCCCGGACCTTCACTGCCCTCGGTGTGGATCAGGATGGTCTGACTGTCGCGCCAGTGGTAGTGCGAGGCATAGGTGTAGGGGCGCAGCAGGTAGACAATGCCGGACAGATCGACTGTTCCCAGTCCGGTCAGCCAGTGTTCGCCTTGTTCCGGGAAAAAGCGGACAAGGAAGAGAAAGCGGTCGGACGTCCTGTTGAATGTGATGTGGTTGACGACAATCTTGCGCTGGCTTAGGGCAGGGTCCAGATTGTACAAAAAGCCGAGATGGGCATAGCTGACCAGCAGGCGGCTGGTGTTTGTCAGCAGGTCGACCAGCCAGATTCCGTCTTCTTCCGGCTGGGGGTTGTTATACCAGGGATCCTGGCGATTGCAGTAGCCATAGCCCGGACGGAAATTCCAGATGCGGTCAAAATTGAGGGACAAACCCCAGTGGCCGTTGGGCGACACATTGGCCAGCGGCCTTTCGATCCTGCGCTCTTTGCCTGTGCGCATATCAAGGACGGTGGCATGGTAGCCTCGCCCGTCCCAGTCATTGTAGATCACCTGGCTTCCGGATCCTGCCGGATACCACTGCAACAGAGCGCCCTGCTGGAAATTCCAAGCTTTTGTTTCGGCAAACCGTGAGAACGCATCTTCCGGCTTTGCCCCTGCGGCAATAGCCTTCAGGTCAATCAGGCAGAGTTCGCAGCTGTCTGTTTCCCGAGGCAGCCTGTCTCTGAACGGCACCCTGTTAACCAGATGGTAACGACCATCCCCGCTGAACGCGGGGATGTCGTAATAACCGAAAAAATATTGTTGTCCATCGGTAGCGGGCGTTATGCGGCTCAGAGAAACCAACGGATCGGTCCAGAACGATTGGGCAGGCATCTCTTGCTCCTTATTACGTTATTGCGGCACAACACGTTTGCCGCCGCTGTACACGGCATCGATTGACCAGTCTTTATTGCAGACCACAAAATCAGCGACTTTGCCGCTGGTGATGCTGCCGACTTCCTTGTCAGCGCCGATGACTCTGGCAGGATTGAGCGTGGCGGCCCGAATGGCGTCTTCCGGTTTGATGTCAAAGGAGATCGCGGTCCGCATGCAGTCAAATAGATTCGTTGCTGAACCAGCGATTGTGCCATCGGCCAAGGTTGCTCTGCGTCCGTCAACAGTCACTTTCTGGCCGCCCAGCATGTAGGAGCCGTTGGACATACCGCAGGCCATCATAGAGTCGCTGACCAGGACAATGCGCCCTGCACTGAAAAGCATAAAGGAAATCCGGACTGCACTGGGGTGTAGGTGGATACCGTCCGTGATCAGCTCAGCTGTGACCGAGGGGTTTTCAGCGGCAGCACCAACCACACCGGGTTCGCGATGGGCCAGTGGCGGCATGGCGTTAAAGAGATGGGTCACATGACGGGCACCCGTGTCAAAACCAGCTTTGGCCTGGGCATAGGTTGCCGTGGTATGGGCTACGGAGACGGTGCAGATACGGCTGGTTTTTTCGATGAAATCCAGTGCCCCAGGAAGTTCCGGGGCGACACAGGCAATTTTGATCAGCCCCTCAGCCGTCTTATTCAAACGGGAGAAAAAATCGAAATCCGGCAGTTTCAGGTAGTCGGCATTCTGGGCTCCCTTTTTTTCGGCGTTGAAGAACGGGCCTTCCATGGTGATACCGCGGATCACGGAGGCCTGGTCTGGCTTCTCTTTGCGCAGGCGGATGGCTGTGTCGAAAGCAGCCCTGATATTTTCTTCAGGCAAGGTCATGGATGCCGGTGAAAAAGACGTGATGCCGTTCTGCAGCTGGTAACGGGCGATCCGCAGCAGGCCTTCATAATTGCCGTCAGAAAAGTCTGCGCCTGAATTGCCGTGAAAGTGGATGTCAATAAGTCCAGGTATAACGTATTTCCCCTGTAAATCGACAGTTTCACCAGCGGTGCTGCTGTCCGTGAAAATACCATTGTCAACGGCCAGGTCACCTTTGTGGAAGGTAAAGTCATCGCGATAAATGATAGCATTTTTAAACAACATGTTATGGTCATCCTTTCTTGTTGGTTTCTGGCAGGCTGGC
>JAAYLM010000221.1 GCA_012521915.1 Oscillospiraceae bacterium
CTTTTGCTCCGCTCAAACGACGTAGAAACAAAACAAAAAAAGGCGCTGCGAAGAGTCCTGCTCTTTTTTTACGAGGTAGAGCTTCTCAACCCAAAAAAGATTCAATGGTCGAACATAAAATATCATCGCAATAACGCCACCTATCGAATGCTCATTGAGATTTGCAAGATGGTGCAGGAGTCATTGCTTCCAACAGTACAGGAGGGTACGAGGAGATTGAAGCAATTTGAAGAGGAGTGCATGCCCCGACTTTTTGAAAAATTCGTCCTTGAGTACTACCGAAAACATTATCCAAATGTTGATGCATCAAGTGCTTGGATAAAGTGGAGCATAGACGATGGTGATGATAAATATTTTCCAACCATGAAAACGGATATTACTTTGGAGTATAATGGAAAAACCCTCATTATTGACACCAAGTATTATAGCAACATCTTAAGAGATAACTCACTGTATGACAAACGCACTATTCATACGGGGAACATGTACCAGATATTTTCTTACGTGAAGAATAAAGCCGCTCAATCTATCAACGAAGTCAGCGGCCTTCTCCTTTATGCAAAAACTGATGAAGAAACCTTCCCGGACAGCAGCAACAAAATAATTGGGAACCGAATAAGCGTAAAAACACTGGATTTAAACCAGGATTTCCCTTCTATCCAAGAACAATTAAACAACATTATGACAGACTGGGATCCATCTCTAGAATCTGTCCCTGGCTAGTTCTCTTCCTCCAAGTTTCTCCGGCAAAATAATCATCCTCTTTTCCCTTCCCTATTCAATACTTCAAATTTGTAATAATACCGACAGCGTGCAGGCAGAGGATGATCCGCTGCGGAAATGAAGCTCTAAATCGGGTAAATCATCAGCCGGCCTTTCCTTTTCCGATTTCATTCCTCTCTGCATAGCGGGCCAGGACTTCGAGCAGCAGCACCGTCGAAATCAAATCGACCGCGTAGATGCCCACCATGATTGCAATCTGGTATTGAATCGCCGTCATCGGAGACGAGCCTCCCAGCATTTGCCCGGTCATCATGCCCGGAAGCGATACAATCCCCAGCGTCGCCATGGTCGCAATCTGAGGCATAACGCCCGCCCGCAGCGCGGTCTGCATGAATGGCCGCAGCGCCTCGCTCCGATTCGCCCCGTAAAGCATCCGCAGCTCGTATTCAGAACGGCTATCACGCATCTGGCGGAAAAACCGCTCCAGGACCACCACGTTGCTGCGCAGCGAATTGCCCAACAGCATCCCGCCGATCGGAATCATCAGCGAGGCCTCCGAGGCGCTTTTGCCGACGATCAGAATAATGAAATAGAACAAGATGGATAGAAACGAGACGGTCAGCGCCGTAAATGTAGCCGAGAACATCACCCGGACAGGAAGCCCGGCCTGCCGCAGCGTCGTCCATGCCGCCACAGCGGTCATGATCAGCACCCAGAGCAGATTAATCCACAATGAGTTCCATTCAAAAACATAACGCAAGTACAACCCCACCAGCAGCAGTTGCACCGACATTCGCCCCACGGCCCACATCGAATCGCGCACGATCTCCAGTTGGTAGCGCATCGACAGCAACAGAACCGGCAGCAACAGCAGATAGGCGGACGCCATTCCAAAATAGCTCAATTCAGTAGCGGAATTCATGGTCTGACCTTTCTCAATGACTTGTTTTCCATACGATACTCGATCGGAAACGCGTTCCGGAACACCGGGTCGTGAGTGATCGCCAGC
>JAAYLM010000029.1 GCA_012521915.1 Oscillospiraceae bacterium
ACAGGACTTGAAATGAAGGTTACGACCGTTTTGCACAGCCATCTTTCTGTTCTGGGCAAAATGGCGCAACACGCTGACCAGGATCGATCGATCAGTGAGATCATGACTTTTTTCCTGTTGCAGAAAGCAATCGGCCAGGTAGTCATATGATTGCCCTATAGCAGGCAATTGGGGATTGGTTGCCGTGTTATCGTTCATTTTTTCTATGTTTTTTTCTGCTGTGCCTGTTTCTCTGCTCCAGGCAACCAGGGTATTGTAGGCTCGTCGCGCCATGCTGAACTTCTGTGCCAGTGTGGTTTTCTGTTCTTGATCGGGATAGAGACGAAACCGGTATGTCAGGTACATGCTTTCCTCCGGAATTCGGCATTCTTTAGCCTGCTGATCGGGCCGTTGCATTGAAGCGTGATCCACCATGAAGCCCCTGTGTTTAATCACGTCTTTATTCTTGCACATGAAAGGTGTCTGGATACATCCGTTCATCCGACAAAAAGAGTCAATTATCGGTTATCCCTTTCTTTTCCTGACTGTAACTGGCAGTGAAGCTGACATCGCGTTGTTTGTTGTCGTTGAATTCTGCTTGACCGGGATATTTAGACAGGTTAAACGGAATGTCTGCGAGGATATGACTAAACTTTTACACCTGTTTCAGACCAGTTTCATTGAAATCTCGGCGGATTTCAGATAGAATTATAATGATTGAGCATCAAATAACCCTTTACAGGGGTATAAATCAGGAGGAAACTGCATGGCTATTAAAGTAGGTATCAATGGTTTCGGACGTATCGGACGAATGGTTTTTCAGGCAATTTGCGATCAGGGTTTGCTTGGCAAAGAGATAGATGTCGTCGCGGTCGTCGATATTTCAACTGATGCTGATTATTTCGCTTATCAGATGAAATACGACTCAACTCAGGGCAAGTTCAAACACGCCGTCACCACAGAAAAGAGCAGCCCCGACGCGGCGGATAATGATACGCTGGTTGTCAACGGCAATAAAATCAAATGTGTCATGGCAACACGCAATCCGGCCGAGCTTCCGTGGAGCCAGCTGGGCGTTGAGTATGTCATTGAGTCAACCGGTATTTTTACCAGCAGCGAGCAGGCTTCTGGCCATCTGGCTGCAGGAGCTAAAAAAGTCATCATCTCAGCACCCGGCAAAGGTGGCGTGAAAACCGTCGTTATGGGTGTTAATGAAAATGAATACAACCCTGCGGAACACAATATTGTTTCTAACGCTTCTTGCACAACGAACTGCCTGGCTCCACTGGTTCATGTCCTTCTTAAGGAAGGGATTGGTGTTGAAAAAGGTCTGATGACGACCATTCACTCCTACACCGCTACACAGAAGACCGTTGATGGCCCTTCCAAGAAAGACTGGCGTGGTGGCCGTGCTGCCGCGATCAACATCATCCCGTCAACAACCGGCGCTGCTAAAGCTGTTGGTGAGGCACTTCCTCAGGTTAAAGGCAAAATGACCGGCATGTCATTCCGCGTACCTACGCCGACCGTTTCAGTCGTCGACCTGACCTTTACTGCGGAGCGCGATACATCCATTGAAGAAATCGACACCAAGCTGAAAGAAGCTTCCAAGACCTATTTGAAGGGTTATCTGGGATACGCCGATGAAGAACTGGTTTCAACAGACTTCATTCACGATCAGCGTTCGTCGATTTATGACAGCTTGGCCACCCTGCAGAATAACCTCAAAGGGGAGAAACGTTTTTTCAAGATCGTGTCTTGGTATGACAATGAATGGGGCTACAGCAATCGTGTTGTTGATCTTGTTCGCTTCATGGCAAAAAAGGATGGCGTTCAGTAATTCTGCCACCACCAGGCTGACGTCTGGATATGGCTTTACAAGAAACCGGTCTCGCAAGAGACCGGTTTCTTATTTGCTTTCCTATACGCTGTAAAGTTCACTGAAACAGTCTGCTGCATATGCCAGCTGTTCTTTGGTGTGCGCAGCGGATACTTGGATGCGGATTCGTGCTTTGCCTAATGGTACAACCGGATAGGTGAAGCCTATAACATAGATACCTTTCTTGAGCAGTGCTTCAGCTAGTTGCAGCGTTCTTTTTTCATCATAGACCATAATAGGCACAATGGGGTGTTCACCCGGGATGACGTCAAAGCCGCTTCGGGCAATTTGTGTCCGGAAGTATTGGGTGTTTTCACGCAGGCTTGCTAAAAGCGCTGTATCAGTCTGCAGGATCCGGAGTACTTCCAGGGTGGCAGCAGCTATGGCCGGTGCTAAGGTATTGGAAAAAAGATAAGGGCGGCTGCGCTGGCGCAGCAGGTCGATAATGTTTTTTTTCGCGCTGGTATAGCCGCCGCTGCCACCGCCCAGGGCTTTTCCGAATGTTCCGGTAACGATGTCGATCCGGTCTGTGACGTGATAATGCTCAGGGGTCCCTTTGCCATGCTCACCGACCACACCTGTTGCATGACTGTCATCCACCATAACCAGTGCATCGTATTTTTCCGCAAGCCCGCAAATTTCAGGGAGATTTGCCAGGATACCGTCCATGGAAAAAACACCATCAGTCGCGATCATGACAAGACGGGCATTATTGTCTCGAGCGGCAGCCAGTTGGCGCTCCAGATCGATCATGTCGTTGTTCCTGTAACGATAGCGCCTGGCTTTGCATAGACGTATCCCGTCGATGATACTGGCATGATTGAGTTCATCACTGACAATGGCATCAGCATCTGTTAGAAGGGTTTCAAACAGGCCTGTATTGGCATCAAAGCAAGATGAGTAAAGGATGGTATCTTCTTTTCCCAGAAACAGACTGACAGCTTTTTCCAGTTCTTTATGCAAAGACTGTGTCCCACAAATGAAACGTACGGATGATAGGCCAAATCCCCATCTGGCCAGTCCATCCGCGGCTGCTTTAATGACACGGGGATCAGCGGATAAACCCAGGTAGTTATTGGCACAAAGATTAAGCACGGCTTCTTGTCCGGCTGGCGCGATCATCGTGCCCTGAGGGCTTGTAAGAATTCGTTCCGTTTTCGTCAGCCCCTGTGCGGCGATATCTGCCAGTAGGCTTTCATAGATTTTATATGCTGTTTTCATCATTCTATCCTTGTATCATCTATTAACATGATACGATCCTTTCCTTGGTTTGGCATGTCTGGCTGTTTTGGAAAGAGTAATACCGGCTATATATGGCAACACTTTCCTGTCGCTGTGAAAGTGTTCATGATACGTGCTGATGCTCTGAGCAAAATAATTCTGGTACATCATCACAGGGGACTATATTTCTTTCCAGTTGAGTATAACTTTGCCTGACTGACCCGATTGCATAATAGAAAAGCCTTGCTCGTATTCACTGGCAGGAAGCCTGTGGGTAATAACCGGATCAATGTTTAGGCCGCTTTGCAACATGGTGGTCATTTTATACCACGTTTCATACATTTCTCGTCCATATATGCCTTTGAGCGTCAAGCTGTTGAACACAACTTTGTTCCAGTCAATCCGGGTGTCTTTCTTGGGAATGCCAAGCAATGCGATTTTACCGCCATGATACATGGAAGTGATCATATCATTCAAAGCCTGAGGATTGCCGGACATTTCCAGGCCAACATCGAAGCCTTCTTTCATATTCAGGGTGTCCATGATCGGTTTCAGTTCCGCATGACGGACATTGACCACACGTGTCGCACCCATCTGTCCGGCAAGCTTGAGTCGATAATCATTGATGTCAGTCACAACGATATGGCGGGCACCGACATGCCGGCAGATGGCCGTTGCCATGATGCCAATCGGCCCGGCACCCGTGATGAGAACATCTTCGCCCACCAGGTCATAGGTTAAGGCTGTATGCGTTGCGTTGCCCAGAGGATCAAAACAAGCAACAACATCATCGCTTAACTCTGGAGCACATCGCCAGACATTGGTGTAAGGAAGAATGAGATATTCTGCAAAAGCGCCATCGCGGTTCACACCGATGCCGCTGGTGTTCTTGCATAAGTGACGCCTGCCAGCCAGGCAGTTGCGGCATTTGCCGCAGACAATATGACCTTCGCCGGATACACGTTCCCCCACGGTGAAGCCTTCAACATTTTCACCGACAGCGTCGATGATGCCGACAAACTCATGACCGATTATGGTACCGGGCGGGATCGTCTGCTGTGCCCACTCATCCCATGCGTATATATGGACATCGGTACCGCATATAGAGGTTTTACTTATCCTGATGCGGACATCATTCTTACCGGGTCTGGGTCGTGGCACTCTTTTCAAAAGCAGCCCCGGTTCGGCTTTTTCTTTGACTAAAGCCATCATCGTGTCCATGGGCGATTCACCTTCTCTCCCATTTCATTCATTATATTCCGCGTGTGGCGTACATTTTTATTATGACAAAATGGCTTATATAATACAAGCACCACTTATTTAATTGACAATTCGGCATCATATCGTGATGATCATGTGATTTATCTCATTTCAATTGTCTTTGCAGCGTGGACATTCGTGTGTGAACCAGCTGTCATGCGAGTCTTGTTGTTATCGTCTGCCTCACACGGCAGGTAATGGCGTATGCAGTCACTTTTTGATTGCACAGGAAGCATACAAACTGGCCGTTAACGAACGCGACACTTCATCTTGTAATTCATAATTCATTGAGCTCAACACTGGAAGCATTCACTTTTTACAGTTATCCTTTATGCTATAGTTTATATTTAAGGGGGATGAATATGGACTATCGAAAGATCGGCAAAGAATCGCTCAAAACATCTATTTTCGGATTTGGCTGCATGCGGTTCCCACTGCTCAAGCAAGCAGATGGCAGCACGGACTATGGTATGATTGATGAACCGGAAGCCATTCGCATGATTCGTTATGCGATTGATAACGGTCTTAATTATCTTGATTCAGGTTACGGTTATCATCACGGCAATAGTGAAAAAGTTATTGGCAAAGCGCTTCAGGACGGATATAGAGATAAAGTTCTGCTGGCAACCAAACTGCCTGTCTGGCAAACAAAAAAGTATGAAGACTTTGATCGAATCCTGGATGAACAGCTCAGCCGGCTGCAGACAGATACGGTAGACTTCTATCTACTGCATGCATTAAACGAGCAGAACTGGCACAAAGTCAAGGACTTGGGTGTGCTCGATTTTCTGGAGAAAGCAAGACAGTCCGGTAAAATACGGCATATCGGTTTTTCATTTCATGATCAATTATCAGTTTTTAAAGAGATCATTGACAGCTATGATTGGGACATCTGCCAGATCCAACTGAATTTGTTGGATGATCATTATCAGGCAGGTCTTGAAGGTATGTTCTATGCCGCGGAAAACAACATCAGTGTGGTGGTTATGGAACCGCTGCGTGGGGGTGCGCTGGCCAGTCAAATACCTGCTGACATTCAAGACATCTGGGATCAGGCAGTTATTAAGAGAAGTCCAGCAGAATGGGCTTTCCGCTGGCTGTCGGATTTTCCCCAGGTCAGTGTCATCCTTAGCGGCGTCAGCACCATGGAGCAGTTGCAGGATAACATCCGCATTTTTGCGGATGCAAAGCCATTCTCTCTGACAAAGCATGACAAGGCACTGATCGAACAAGTCCAGACAAGTTATCGCAAAAAAATCAAAGTTGGCTGCACTGGATGTAATTATTGTATGCCCTGTCCTTCCGGTGTTGCAATCCCTGATGTTTTTAGTATCTACAACCATGCTTATCTTTTTGATGATATGGCCAACAGCAAAAAAAAGTATCGTGATCTGATCAAACAGAAAAAAGACGCTGGCCGCTGTGTTTCCTGTGGCCGTTGCGAGCCACTCTGCCCGCAAAACATCCCGATTATTGAGAAGTTGGCTGAAGCACACAAGGTTCTGACTGCTTCTGATCCTGTCGATTAAATAACACAACGAGTACGATTTAAGGCCGATCTGCCGATCAGCTGGCAACCTCTGTCGCAGCAGGTCTGTCTGTCACAAAAGGCCGTGATATACGTCGAAGATAGGGCGCTGTGATGGCTAACACCACTGCGTAGACACCGTCAGTGAGCAGATAAGGTAGCATACCTGTCTGGAGTGCCCGAAGCAGCGTTAATGATTGTGTCTGAATGATATTGCGCAACACATACAGATAACCCACACCGAACAGGTAAACGACGAATAAGCCAAGTATATTGATCAGAAAGGCAAGCCATTTTTTCAGACTGTTGCGTAGCGGATCGATCTGATCAGTCAGCCAGCCGGTTAAACCGGCTGCCAGCATCATGCCAGGAAGATAGCCAAATGATGGTTGCAGCAGATAGGCAGGCCCTCCTCCCGCTGAGAAGACAGGTAACCCAGCCAGCCCCATAAAAAGGTACAGTCCCTGGGCGAGCACGGCACGCTTTCCTCCTAAAACCAAACCGGTCATCATGCAGACGGCGGTCTGCAGGGTAAAAGGGATAACCAGCAGGGGAATCACGACTTTACCACTGACAATGGCCAGTACTGTAAAAAATGAAATCAGTGTCATGTTGCGTATTTTTTCGCGATATGGCATACGTGTTCAGCCTTTCTTACCCTGATTGACATCATGCAGGAGGCGGATGAAAGGATCATACCATAGGCGCGTTGATTGTCAACCATTATTTGCTTATTACACAAATTAAGGTTGACAATCAAGTGCTGTTTGTCGTTTTACGGGTACGCTACAAGTAGCCTAGCAGGCCGCGCACAGATACCTCACCTGAACGGACCGTTTGTTTTTTTCCAAGCTCGTTGAGGATGACCAATTCACCGTCCTGGTCGATATCCAGCGCCTGACCGTGTTGTTCCAGGCCAGATGCGGTGATAACCCGCACCGGCCGGTTAAGTGTCAGGCACAGCTTGCGGTATTCTGATAGCCAGAACGGCCTGTTCAGCATGTGTTTTTCATACTGTTGAAGGGTTTGCAGAATCTGGCAAAGCACATCCAATCTTCTCATGCTCTGCTCTGTCTCAAGCAGCACAGATGTGGCAGATGCTTGCAGATCATCCGGGAAAGCCTTGCTGTTCAGGTTGACGCCAATGCCCATGATCAGGGCGTCCACACGGTTTTCTTCGAGCATGCTTTCAAGCAGGACACCACCGATTTTTTTACCGCTGGCTGTCGCAACGAGATCGTTAGGCCACTTGATGGCGACCATCTTCGTGCCTGTTTGCGCCTGATCTGATCGATATGAAGCAACATTCTTGTTCAGGCAGGCATTCAATGCAAGGGCAACACAAAGACCGGTATATAAGGTCAGCGGAGCCAGGTCCCGCGGTGTGATGGATGGGCGCAGCAATAAAGAGAACGTCAGGTTCAAATCGGCTTCAGTTAACCATGATCGGCCTCGTCGCCCTCGACCTGCTTGCTGATGGGCTGTCATAAAAATCGTGTGATCAGGCGCACCCGCTCCGGCAGCGACCCTTGCCATCTGGTTGGTCGAGTCGGCCTGCGGCGCATAATCAATCTTTTTAATCCATCCAGTCAGGCCGGATCTGCCTAAAGCGTCCCATAGAGCTTGTTCAGAGAGTACATCAGCTTCAGCATGCAGGAGGTACCCTTTACTGCTGACTGCTTCGATATGGTGTCCCTCTTCCCGCAGTTGCCGGATGTGTTTCCAGACAGCAGACCGTGAAATATGAAGGATCGAGCTGATCTCTTCACCAGAACGATAATGTTTGCTTGCGCGAAGCATTTCCAGAATTTTTTCTTTCATCACCCAACGCCTTTCCCTGGGACACCTTCTTTAGAAAAATAGTTTGATAGGCAAAAAACTAGTGCCAACGTCTTGCTTATCCATTATACTGTATTTATACTTCAGGCTTAAAGCCATCTGTTGCCTTGCTGATCGTTTCATGTTTGTCAGCGCTTGATCAATGACCAGCATGATCAAATAGCGTAGCAGGAAGAGAGGATCACAACTGATATGATCAAGCGCCGTTATCAATTCGTTTTTGCTTTATTGCGCCCGTTCTTTCGTTTGCTCACAGCGATCATGTATCGATATCATTCTATACCCGCACCTGACCTGCCCAAAGGCCAGCCAGCTTTGATTTTGTCCAACCACAATGGAGCGATGGATCCGTTCTTTTTAGCTGTGAGCTTTAAAAGGCCGATATTCTTTGTTGCCAGTGACCATATTTTCCGGCTTGGCCTGGTGAGTAAGCTGATCCGTGCTCTGGTCGCGCCGATTCCCATCGTCAAGTCCCAAATGGATCTACGCACGCTGCGCCAGATAAGAGAAAGGATACAAGAGGGGGCGCTGATTGGACTTTTCCCTGAAGGAAACCGATCTTTTTCCGGACGCACCATGTACATCCCCCCTTCAACCGGTAAGCTTGTCAAACAATTAAAGTGTTCATTGATCCTTTATCGCATCGATGGTGGATACCTTACAACACCCCGCTGGGCGGTTTCCCGCCGCAAGGGTTTTATGCAGGGATCCGTTGTGCGCTGTATCGAGCCGGATGAACTGGCTGGTATGTCCGCCGAAAAGATATACCAGATCATCACAGAAACACTTCAGGTTGATGCTTTTTCGGTTCAACGGAAAAAAATGGTTGCCTACCGTGGCAAAAAACTGGCAGAAACACTGGAATTGACCCTGTTTGTTTGCCCACGCTGTAAAGGCCTGGCAACTTTGTCCAGCCGGAACGACCAGTTTTCCTGCTCATGCGGCCTCACCGTGCGCTATACGGAATACGGTTTTTTTGAACCACTGGATGAATGGTCTGTCGATCAGCAGCTATCCGGGCGGTTTATGGATAATGTGTCCGATTGGGATCAATGGCAACGATCTGTTCTGGCTGATTTGCTGTTCAGCAGCAACATATTGGACACGAGCGGCCAAACGCCGCTTTTTAAGGATCAGGCGCAACAGCTTGTCTTAACGGAGCGGGCTGAGCAGTCGCATGTGATAGCCAGCGGCTGCCTCGAGCTTTACGCTGACCGGCTGGTGTTTTACGCTGGTACCAAGCCAGAGCAGACGAAATCTTTTCCCCTTACTGAAATCAGCCGCATGATTGTGCATGGTCCACAAACGCTTCAGTTCACGACAACAATGGCGCAGGTTTGGGAAGTCCGATCCAATTTACGCCGGTCTGCCTATAAATATGTGTTAACGACCCAGCTGCTGCGACAGCATCTGAAAGGAGAAACATATGAACTTCACGGCATCTAATACAGCCCTGTGGCATATCATCATCCAATTGGGGCTCTTAGGTCTCGTCATGCTGCTGGGCAACCTGCTGCGACGCAAGATCAAGCCGCTGCGCCTGTCACTTCTGCCAACCGCTGTCATTGGTGGTTTTGTTGCCCTTTTCCTGAGGCATATGGGCTGGTTCCCTTTTGATAAAATCTTTCTCGAAAGCATGACCTATCATATGACGGCGATTGGCTTTATCGCCCTCGGTTTGCGTGCGCCCGCGCGCAGTGAGCGGATCCACACCAAAGAAGCTGCCAGAGACGGTGTCAACAGCGGCGCATTCATTGTCAGCAATTATCTGATCCAGGGCATCATTGGTATTTCTGTCATGCTGCTGTTGAGCGCGACCTTCATGCCGAATCTGTTTACCGCGGCCGGCCTGATCCTGCCTATGGGCTTTGGTCAAGGACCTGGCCAGGCATATAATGTGGGCAACACTTACGAGACTGCTTATGGTTTTGCGGGAGGAGCCTCTTTTGGTCTGGCCATCGCTACCATGGGCATGTTGTGGGCGAGTGTCGGCGGGTTTATTTACCTTAATATCATCCTGCGGAAAAAGAAAACGGCTGTCAACAATGATGAATTGCTGCGGATCGACCGTGTCCAGGAACCGGTGGCGGACCAGGGAGAAATTCCATTGACAGAAGCTGTTGATAAATTTACCATTCAAATCGCTTTGGTGCTTTTGGTTTACCTGGCTACCTATGCCGTTGCATTGGGAATTACCCGTTTGTTTGATGTTGTCCCGGCCTTGGCCGGCTTGCGGCAGTCTATTGTTCCTCTGATCTGGGGCTTCAATTTTCTGATCGGCTCTTCTCTGGCACTTGGTTTCCGTGGTGCTTTGGCCGGCTTGCGCCGGGTGAAGCTGATGAAACGCAAATACACCAACAATTATATGTTGAACAGAATATCGGGCAGTGCCTTCGATATCATGATCTTTGCCAGTATCTGTGCGATTGAGGTGGATGATCTGCGCAACCTGTGGATCCCGTTTTTGTTGGTCACAACCGTGGGCGGTATCATCACCCTGTTGTATATTAAGTCCATGGCCAGGATTCTGTACCCGCATTACTATCTGGAAGGTATGCTGGCCATGTATGGCATGATGACGGGTACAGTCAGCACGGGGATCTTGTTGCTGCGGGAAGTGGATCCCGCTTTCAGAACACCAGCTTCCAACAATCTGGTTGTCGGCAGTTCCATGGCGATTGTCCTCGGCTTCCCTATGTTATTGATGGTTGGCCTCGCGCCACAATCGCCAGGTATGCTGGTGACTACTTTAGTGATCTGCGCAGTATATGCTGCAATGCTTAACCTGTTTTTATTGCGCAGCCGTTTGAGCCCTCTTTTCCGCAAGAAAAGGGATACACCGGACACTTGAAAGGGAATTATCCGCACGCAACAGCGTATTTTTTACTCAGTCTGACAAAGTTTCCAGTTGCAGGCTCAGATTGTAATGCCGCTCACCGAAAGGCGGTACAAGATAACTGAAACCGTTTTTCAATTCTTCTGCGCGGCCAAGGAGCGAACTGGTGCTGGGTTCGATGCCCAGCGCATAGTCACCAGACTTCATGGATTTCCACTGGATCAACCAGGGCAGTTCCGAGCGCGACCAGCTTAAGGATGCCGCCATACGCAAATCCGCCCGTACCAGACGCACCTGCTGCTGTCCCGGGTTTTCTTGCTGGTCCTGCAGCGGCAGGTGGAAAAAGACTTCTTCAGGTTTTCCGTCGATTGGTGCGCTGATCTGATCAAAGGAGGCCAGCCCTTTTACTGCTTCTTCTTTTCTGGCGATTACCTGACTGGGCGGGAAATGCAGCTGCAAGGCTTTGTCGAGAAAGGGATAGCCGAAGTTAAAATGATAGAGGAGAAATAGCGGTTCTGGTTCAGCAGACTGATTCTGAACGGTATCCTGCCACTTTATGGCCGATCCCGATAAATCAATCAGAATTCGTCGTCGCAGCAGTAGATTGTGTCCGAAAAGAGCAGATTCCCTTACCTGTCCCATGATCTCCAAAACACCTTTATCCCAGTCTGTTCTAAGTGCAACCTGTTCTGCCGGGATGCTGCCGATCAGTCCATGAGGCGGATGCACCTCGCTTTCTGTTTCACAGCCTGGGCCTGCATTTCTGAGGCCGCAGGTGGCCAGCATGCCGCCTTGCCAGGTTGAAGGAAACATCCCGCTTTGTGGCCGGGTGCGGTCATTGATCAGACCGTTTTTGCTGAGAAAGCCAATGTTAAGGCCTTTATAGCGCAGTGAGTAAAGATCCAACGCCTTGTTCTCACAGAATACTGCATTCAAGCCGGCAGCGGTTGTCACTTCGATCAAGCGTATGCCGGCCGAGCTGCCTTCAGTCAGTTGTGTTCGGCGTACATCATAAAGCTGTGCTGTTGATCCGCAATGGCGCAGATGGGCTTTCAAATCAAAAGGTTCTTGCTCCTTCATCATGATCTCCTTCTGGGCTATCGCCCGGTTGAACAGCTGGCAGCCGTTTATTCCGGTTCTCTTCCGGACCGCGGGGCAAAGCGTTTCAGCATGTCAAACAACAGCGCTTGAAAAGACAACCTGCTGCTCAGGGGTGGTAAAGTTGTGTCGTTGTCTCAATCTGCCAAAATGATGGTGTCGATCTTTTGATCTGCCAGGGGACGGTCCTGTCGTCCGGTTTGAACAGAGGCTATTTTGTCGACAACTTCAATGCCTTCTGTAACCTGCCCGAAGGCAGCATATTGCCCGTCAAGATGAGGTGCGTCCGCATGCATGATAAAGAACTGTGATCCAGCAGAATCCGGATGCATGGAACGGGCCATGGAGATAACACCGCGTTTGTGTTTCAGCGGGTTGGCGACACCATTGCCGCTAAACTCCCCTTTGATCTGGTAGCCGGGCCCACCCATGCCAGTTCCATCCGGACAGCCGCCTTGTATCATAAATCCAGGGATGACCCTGTGGAAAATCAGACCATTATAAAAGCCCTGGTTGACCAGTTTTACAAAATTGGCGCATGTCTGCGGGGCACTTTCCGGATCAAGCTGGATGACGATGCGACCCCCGTCCTGCATGGTCAGGATGGCTTGTTTTGTCTTTTTTTCATTGGCTGTGTTATTTTGCTGATTCATTTCCTGTTCCTTTCATGTTGCTCATATTGCCATTCTTCTCTGTCCTTGAGATCAGGCGGCCTTGTTCAGATCAGCTGCTTGTTGGCATGGAGCAGCTGGTCTTTGATATCCCAGAGTTTTTGCGATAAATCCACATAATAGGTCTGCGGGTTCTCAAACCGCTTGAGCGAATCCCACAAGCGATCCATTTCCGTGGCACAATGCTGGCGGTTCTGCTCGATTGAAACACGTTCATAAATCAGTTTGCCCTGAACGAATATAGGTTGCAGGAGACGACTTGCCTGGAAATTGGTCACTGTTTTCCGTTTCCAGGTGTGCAGCGGATCAAATAGCTCATAGGGTTGTGTGGTGTCAATCTCTTCATCAGCCAGCGTGATCAGGTCAGCAATGGCTTTACCGGTAGACAGGTCATAAAAACGCCAGACTTCTTTGTTGCATGGATTGGTGATTTTTGTAGCATTTTCGGAAAATTTCATGCGCGGCAGGATCTCGCCGTTCTGTTCAATCGCAGCCAGTTTATAAACACCGCCAAAAACGGGTTCGGCACGCGAAGTAATCAGGCGCTCACCGACGCCAAAGGTGTCGATTGCCGCGCCCTGCTGAATCAAGTCACGGATGATGTATTCGTCAAGGGCATTGCTGGCAGTGATACGGCAATCCTGCAGACCCGCCCTGTCCAGCATTTCACGGGCTTTGTTTGTCAGGTAAGTCAAGTCACCACTGTCGATGCGAATACCCTTCAGGCGGTGTCCTGATGGCTCGAGAACATCCTTGGCTGTGCGGATGGCATTGGGCAGACCTGATTTCAGCACGTTATAGGTATCGACAAGCAGCACGGTGTTCTCGGGGAAAGAGCGTGCGTAGGCGCAAAAGGCGTCATATTCTGTATCGAATGCCTGAATCCAGCTGTGGGCCATGGTGCCGACCAAAGGGATGCCAAAATGCTCGCCGCAGATTGTGCAGGATGTGCCGTTGGCCCCGGCGATATAAGCGGCTCTGGCACCCAGTACGGCGGCATCGTAGCCCTGTGCCCTTCTGGCGCCGAACTCAAAAACCGGCCGCCCCTGGGCAGCACGTACAATACGCGATGTTTTGGTCGCGATCAGGCTCTGGTGGTTGATCGTGACCAGCAGCATGGTTTCTATCATCTGTGCCTGAATGATTGGTCCACGCACTTTGACGATCGGTTCATTGGGAAATATGGGCGTCCCTTCCGGGATTGCCCATACATCGCAAACGAATTTAAAGTCACGCAGATAATTGAGGAAGCGCTCGTTGAACTGGCCGCTGTCCCGGAGAAAAGACAGGTCTTCCTCGGTAAATTGTAAAGTTTTCAGATAATCGATCATCTGCTCGACGCCGGCCATAATGGCATAACCGCCATCTTCGGGGATCGAGCGGAAAAATAAATCAAACCAGGCGATTGTATCCGCCATTTCATGATCCAGGTAACCCCGGGACATGGTCAGTTCATAATAATCGGTCAACATGCTCATGTTGGTCCGGTCATTCCAGCGCATACTGGACATCGATTTCACCTTCCCTTGCTGCCGGCTCTTGACAGGTGTCGAATATAGCCGGTTCATATAGGACAATTTCGAGACAAAGGCCCTGCGGCGGCATTGTCTTGCCCGCCAGTCGCCGGTCTCCTGCTAGAATGATATCACCGATCGAGGCTGCTGTCAGCTTATTCTGAGCGACGGCCAGCAAAGTTCCGACCATGATACGCACCATATGATAAAGAAAGCCATCGCCTTGTATGAAAAAACTGATTTCCGGACCACTGACCAGAAGACGGACGCGCTGGATGGTCCTGACCGTTGTTTTTGCTTCGCTTCCGGCATCTTGAAAAGCCCTGTAATCCCGCTTGCCCAGCATATATGGCAGAGCGGCGGCCATTGCCCTGATGTCGAGTGCACCTGGCACATGGCTGCAACGATGGCGTTTGAGTGCCGGTCGGACACGATGGTTCCAGATGCTGTAACTGTATCGCTTGCTGCAGGTTCCGAAACGGGCATGAAAGCAATCAGGAACCGTCCTTGCCTGGTGGACACTGATATCTTCTGGAAGAATTCTATTTAATGCCAGCGGCCAGCGGTCATCTGGAATAGGTGAAGAAGTCAGAAAATGGCTGACATGCCCGCGGGCATGAACGCCGGTGTCGGTCCGGCTGCAACCAATAAGGCTGAGCTCAGTATCCCCTGTTAACTGCATCAGTGCTTCAGTCAGTGTTTTTTGCACGGTTCGCTCTCGCGGCTGATACTGCCAGCCAGAAAACGCAGATCCATCATACTCGACCAGGATGGCGATTTTGCGTCGATCCTGGCTATGTTCAGCCGGGCAGTCCATCTTCCAGGCAATTAGCAGCCATCATAGCCGCTCCTACAATTCCTGCCTGATTGCCCATGCGGGCCAGCACAATGCGCGGTTTGGCAACGCCTTCTCCCAGGTATGACCGGGCAATAGCTTTTTCCCGAACCGGTTCCAGCAAAGCATCTCCTTCGTTGCTGATACCCCCGCCAATCGCAATGACTTCCGGCATATAACCATTGATGACATTGGCCAGTCCTTCAGCCAGCATCTCAATGTAGAAAGCGACAACATCTGCCGCGACAGGATCGCCTTGCCGCATGCCTATAAAAGCGGTCTGTCCATCAGCTTTACCTTCGTTTTGCTTGATCAGTATGTTGAGCAGAGAATCAGGATGACTGAGGGCGGCTTTTTCTGTTTCACGGATCAAGCCTGTCGCTGAAGCATATACCTCGAAACAGCCGCAGCGTCCGCAGGTACAGGACTCACCGCCGGATTTAATCACAATGTGCCCGATCTCGCAGCCGGCATTGTTGAAACCGCTGTAAATGCGGCGGTTGATCACGACACCGCCACCCACGCCTGTCCCCAGGGTAATGGTCACTGAGTGGCTGGTTCCCTGGGCAGCACCTGCCACACTTTCGGCAAGTGCTGCTACATTGGCATCGTTGTCCACATAGACAGGCTTGTCAAAAATCTGCCTGATGCCGCTGCGGATAGGAACGTGTAAAAAAGGCAGGTTGTTGGCATAGATCAGGGTTCCAGTGATGTTATCCGGCGTACCGGGTGAGCCAACGCCGATTGCGCAGATATCTGACTGTTTCAGACCGGCTTCCTCTGTGACTTGACTGGCCAGGCGGCCCATGTCCAGCACAATATCCATCTGACCGCCGCTGGTCCTGGTTTTGATGCTTGCCCGTGAGATGATCTCACCAGCTTCATTGATGACGCCTGCTTTTATGTTCGTGCCACCGAGGTCGATGCCGACGTAATGTTTCATCGTTGCTCCTCCCGGATTTCCCGGCTGTTCACTGATGCTTTCGCCAGGTTATTATTGGGTATCATTATAGCTCAGGCAACAGCGCCAGATCAAGCGATACGGAAGCGGAACAGTTTATGGTCGTCTAGCGGTCAGTCGGTTTTGGACAGATACTTACAAAAGGTACTGGGTCAATAGAATGGTCAGGAAAACACTGCTCATACTGACGACGAACAGGGCGTCCTTTCGTTCACAACGCATGATTTTTAGTCTGGTGCGCCCTTCGCCACCGCGGTAACAACGTGCTTCCATGGCGACAGCCAGTTCTTCAGCCCGCTTAAATGCACTAACAAATAAAGGGATCAGGACGGATACCAGCCCTCTGGCTTTGGCGATCAGGCCACCAGTATCATAATCAGCCCCTCTGGAAGACTGTGCTTTCATAATTTTTTCAGTTTCTTCCAGAAGCGTGGGTACAAAACGAAGGGCAATGGACATCATCATGGCCATCTCATGAGCGGGAAAGCCGATACGGCTCAATGGTTTTAACAATTGCTCGATGGCATCGGAAACCAGAATGGGCGTTGTGGTCAGGGTTAGGAAGAGCGTTGTGCTGATAATCAGAAAGGCAAGGCGCAAAGCCATGCGAATAGCTGTATAAAGCCCCTGTTCTGAAATGATGACCGGACCGATCTTCAGCAGTTGATCGCCCTGAATCGTGAGCAGGTTGATCACAAAAGCAAAAATCAGGATAAAGAGTATCGGCTTTAAACTGTTCATGATGTGGCGCAGCGGCACCCGGGATAGCAGGATCAGCACAACAGTGGTCAAGGCGACCAGCAGCATGGGGATAAGGGACTGGGCCAGAAAGATAATGACCATGTAAAGAAAAGAGAGGATAATTTTCACACGGGGATCCAGCCTGTGCAGAACGGATGTACCAGGATAATAACGGCCGAGAGAGACCTGCTTAAGCATTCCTTACACCAGCCTTTCATCGGTGAAGCCATCTTGCAGACCAGCCCGTACAATCCTGGCGGCTGCCTCTACAGGCTGGAAACATTGATCATCCAGGTCCGGTAGATAACTGCGCATTTCCCGCAGGAATGCGGTTGTTCTCGGCAACGACAGGCCGGCTTGTCGCAAGTGCTCTTCACTTCGGACGACGGCCGCTGTCAGGCCAAACGCATGAACCTTTCCCTGACGCTACACCAGATCCCGATCAGCCAGGCGTGCGATGTCCTCCATGCTATGCGACACAAGGATGATCGTGACCCCCATATGGCGCAAACGCGCGGCATAGTCCAGAATCTCATCGCGGCCTGCCGGGTCAAGACCAGCTGCCGGCTCATCAAGGATCAAGATCTCGGGTTCCATAGCCAGGATACCGGCAATTGCGGCCCGGCGCTTTTGGCCGCCGGACAACTCGAAAGGAGAACGTTCAAGTTCTACATTGGTGAGGCCGACAATTTTGGCAGCTTTCAGAACACGGGGTTCAATCTGGTTCATGTCCAGACCCATGCGCCGCGGGCCGAAAGCTATATCTTGAAAAACAGTTTCCTCAAAAAGCTGATGTTCAGGGTACTGGAAGAGCAATCCAACATGCTGGCGGATCTTTTTGATATCCGTACTGGTCGCGGCATCCATGCCCAATACAGTGATCTGACCTTTACGGCCACGAATCAGGCCATTCAAGTGCTGGATCAATGTTGATTTGCCTGAACCGCTGTGCCCGATAATACCAAGCAGTTCACCTTTACGCACATCAAAACTGACTGCAGACAATGCCTGGGTCGCCATGCTCGTTCCAGGGGCATAGGTGTAGGACAAGTTTTCTACGGAGATGACGTTTGGTGCTGCCGATGTGTCCGGCTTGTTTGGATGCTGTGGCATAGTCGGCCGCCAAGAGCTGTTCGCTATCCGTTTTCCGGCCTCACCAAGCATGCGCATAATCGCTTGTTGGGCATCTTGCCAGCTTGATGCTTCCAGCTTATTAAGCGGTTGTTCAAGCAGCCTGGAGACTTCAAAGGCGATTTCGTTGTGTGTGGGGACATCGAGCCCCTCCCGACGGACCAGTTCAACCTGGTCGAACACTTCAGCAGGGGTACCCTGGGACACGATCTTTCCGCCGGACATGACATAAGCTTCATCGGCCAGCAGAACCTCTTCCATATGATGGGTGATGTTGATCACAGTGATCCCCTGGTCGTGGGCGAGTGCTTGAACAAGTTGCATGAAATCAGCACGACTTATCGGGTCCAGCATAGATGTTGCTTCATCAAGGATCAGGCAGGAAGGTCTCATGGATAGGATTCCGGCGATGGCTAATTTCTGTTTTTGACCGCCGGATAGCAGATGGGGCGGTTTTTCCGCTTCAGTCAACAATCCGACATAAGCCAAAGCCTGGTCGACGGCTTTACGGATCTCAGGCTGTGCAAAACCAAGATTTTCCGGACCAAAGGCAACATCTTCCTCTACCGTTGTGCCAATGATCTGGTTGTCAGGGTTTTGAAAAACCATGCCGCACAGTCGCCTGATCTCCCATACCTTATCCTCATCAGCGGTATTCATTCCGGATATCAGCACAATGCCCCGCGCCGGCTGTTCCAGCGCGTTGATCAAACGTGCCAGAGTGGATTTCCCCGAACCATTGCGGCCGAGAATAGCCACATGCCTGCCGGAAGCGATCTTCAG
>JAAYLM010000222.1 GCA_012521915.1 Oscillospiraceae bacterium
ACCTGCAGGGTGAGGATCTGGATTATGCCCTCTGGCTGTACCGCCATGACGGCCTGATCCGGCCCTCCCGCGTCCTGCAGGCCGGCGATGAGATCAAGGTGATCGACGGACCGCTGCTGGATGCCAGCGGCAAGATCATCCGTCTGGACCAGCGCCACCGCCGGGTCTGGGTGTCCTTTCCCTTTGATGGTGAGGAACGTACGGTGTCGCTCAGCGCCAGCTGCATTGAAGCACAAAACGGATAAAGACGAAAAAAACGAAAAAGCCTTTACAAAGCACCAACCATCGCTTAAAATAATCTTCATGTTCAATATTTAAACACGTCAAACATGTGTTGAACAATCAAGCCAAAGGGGGTGACCGCCGTGCCTGCTTCGGACGACAATGTCCTTATGTACATTTATAACAACGCCGACGTCAGCCAGCGCCAGCTGGTGGAAAAGACGGACCTTTCCCTGGGCAGCATCAACCTCATCTTGCATCGTCTGGTCAGCCGGGGGCTCTTGAAGATCGAGAATGTCAGTGCCCGCCATCTGCGCTATATCCTCACACCGCAGGGCATCGCCCGCTGCACAAAAAAAACCATCGCTTTTGTCAAACAGGCCTATCACCAGATCATGCACCTGCAAACCGTGTTCCTCAGTATTCAAGAAAAATGCACAGAAAACAACCGAACCATCTTGCTATATGGCGACCAAGATGAGCTATTCCGCATCCTGATACAGACCGTCAATGACAAGGGTCTGGATCAGGTTTTTTATGTCACGGATCTTAAAACAACCGAACAAGAAGCCATCGTCCTGGTCTGGCAGGAAGACTTCGAAGAAGCCAGCAAGGCACAAGGCAGACAGACCATCAATATCGTCAGGGAACTGGACCCGACTGCCCTGATCTAAGCCTGGCCGACAGAACCGGACGTTTCGCACGCCGGTGATGCAGACCAGTCCACAAGCGAGTGAAAAAGCCCATGCAAATGGGAAGGCCAGTGGCTAAAATCGTAGAAAAGAGCAGTGCTCATGTTGACAAAAAAGGGTTATACCATCATTGAACTGATTGTTGTGTTGTCTTTGCTGGCTGTTCTATCTGTAATCTTAACCCTTTCAATGCATCATGTGATTTTGATAAACCAGGAAAACGTTTGTCGGCAAAACCGATTGAGGATAGGTCAATTCTATACGCTGGATCTTCAACAGAATCAAATCAATCACAGTGATCTCTATTTTAATCTTTGGCTTCACGATCATGACATCTGTCCCAATCGCGGTATTGTTCATTTTGAGGGTGGTGAGGTTATCTGTAGCTTGCACAGCCGTACAAATCACGCTCCCGATCCCTCAGAATCAATTGAAGAAACCGTTCCATACCTATATGAACACAGTTTTTTTTTAACGGGGTTGATTTTAAGGCAGATTCATTTTGATTTATTGTCATATTCAGGCTGCAGATTGCGTGTCGGGATCATGTGATTGCATGTGTCCAGCGACGTGAGTATGCTGAAAGGATAAAAAGGCAGAAAGTCAGTGGTATCAAGGGTTTCAACAGAAAACAAAAATGTACATTTTAAAAGAAGATTACAAGTGCTTTCATATAGTCATATAAATTAGAGAATTATGATGCCTAAAAAGGCACTTTAAAATAAATACATACTATTAGGAGGATATCATTTGAGAGTTTTAGTTTATGGAACGGGAACCATGGGAAAGGGAATTAGTCAAATCTTTGCACAGAATGACCATAAGGTACTCTTATACAATCCGAATATTGAAAGTTCTAAACGAGGATTAGTAAGCTTAGATAATGGATTTGAAAAGTTAGTTACTAAAGGAAAACTAACTGTAGAAAATAAAAATAACATTTTAAATAACATCGAAATTATAGATTCATTAGAGAAAGCAACTGATGTTGATTTAGCAATAGAAGCTGTTTCTGAGAACATGGAAA
>JAAYLM010000030.1 GCA_012521915.1 Oscillospiraceae bacterium
GGACAGGTCACCATAACGGGATACGGCAAAATCCTTGTGTGTGCAAGTGTTGCTGGCGGTTCCGGAATTGTCGGTGATGCTGTTTTGGTTGGCGTTCCCAAAGCCCCGACCTATACAATCGATTATGAGCATGCCCAAACCGCTGAGCTCATACAGCCAGCTCATGAATACAGTACAGATGGCGGATCAAGCTGGGTGAAAGGCAGTGGCACACCGCTCCATCTGACGGCAGATCAACGAATTCTGTTTCGGGTGGCCGCTGCAGGATCTGTTTATGCGGGCAAAGTGCAGACGCTCGTTGCCACCAGACCTGAGGTGCCGCCGGCACCGCTTTTCACGATTGACGCTTACAATGACCAGACAAATCAGATCCTAACCGATAAATACGAATACAGCTCCGACGGCACAACCTGGTTACCAGGCGAAAATATCAGGCTGAAGCTGGTAAACGGCCAGAAAATCAGAATAAGAGCTGCAGAAGCAGGCTTAATACCAGCAAGTACGGCTCAAGTTCTGGCATTTATAAAACTGCCCGAACATTATTTTAATCTGAGGGGCGGGGTGATCATTGACTATAATCCGGCCGGTGGAAAAAATGTTGTGATCCCAGACGCGATCAATGGTGTAAAAGTCACGCAAATTGGTCGTAGAGCCTTCATCAATAAACAACTGTCTTCAGTGGTCATCCCGTCAACGGTGACGTCAATTGGCGATAGCGCGTTTTCTTATAATAACCTCACTTCAATGATCATTCCTTCATCTGTCATAACCATTGAAACGAACGCTTTCGTCCTGAACAAGCTTACATCGGTCGTGATTTCAGACAGCGTTACCAGCATAGGCAGTTTTGCTTTTGCGAGCAATCCAATAACCAGTTTGACCTTGGGGAAAGGCTTGCAAAGAATCGAATCGAATGCGTTTTCGAATACCTCTCTTTCCCAAGTGACGATTCCGGATACGGTAACAGATATTGGCAGGTCTGCCTTTTATGGCCTGTCCCAGGATAAGATAAAGCTGGGCAAAGGCTTTGCCAGTCATTTTCTTACTGAGGAGGATACGATCATCGGGATGATATGTTCACCGAATGCCAATCTGATTATCCCGGGCATATGCAACGGCAAGACGATCACCAAGATAGGATACAACGTTTTCTACGGAAAAAACCTGGACAGTGTAACCTTTCCGGCAACTCTTAAAGAAATCGGTGCCGGTGCTTTTGAGCTAAACCGCCTGAAAAGTGTTGCTTTTCCAGAAGGCCTGGAGCGCATTGAGAACCAGGCTTTTTCCAACAATATGCTGACCAGCCTCTCTTTTTCAGCAACACTTAAATATATTGGTTACGGTGCATTTTCACAGCCTAACGATATCAAAAAAATCGTCATGAAGGGATCGGATGCAACGGTATCGCTCAATGTCCTGTCCCAGAATTCATCGAGTTTCGAACTGAGTTATTTGACTTACGGTAAAGGAACTTATACAGCCGATAGCCAGGTTGGGCATTGGACCTGGAGCTGGAAAACAAACTAGAAAGGATTATGCACCCAACTGCCCATTCTATAGGAGTACAGTTTAGACTGATGGTCCAGACAACGCCTCAAAAGACCTGTTAACAGGTCTTTTGAGGCGTTGTGCAAAATCTTATCAGTGTCATTTTGGATGCGATTTCTTGAAAATATGCGTTACGGGATGTTCGTTTCTTGTTTTACCTGAAGTATGGCGCGATCCAGCTTAAGTATGATCCGACATCAAAAACTGTACCTATTTCCTCTTCGTGTTTGCGAATATAGGACTCTAGGATTCTCCATAATGCCTTCGTGCGCTTCTCGTTATGAAGAACCTTGCTTTCCCATGTCAGCACCAGCAGATTCACCATGTTTGTGTAGATGCCCAGATTTTTCCATGAGGTGTAATACGCACTATCTTTGTCCAGTAATTTTTTCTCAATAACAACTGCAAAATCCTCTATCAGGTTGATGAGTTCAGCAAAATCTTCAGGGCTCTTTTTCTGCATGGCGTTTTTTTCATATGAGGAGTCGGTCCAGGAAAACTCCTGGTATTCCGCATCAGGGTCTTTGGGGTCGAGACCATAC
>JAAYLM010000223.1 GCA_012521915.1 Oscillospiraceae bacterium
AATAATGCCTGATTCTTTGAGAACAGCAGCATTTACGGTTGTTCCGTCAGCAAACTGCTCCAGGTCAGAAACATTGATTTCCACGAACTGCAAGGCAAATCGCTTGTTGTTGAAGCCGCGTTTGGGTAAACGCCGATATAGCGGCATCTGCCCACCCTCGAAACCAAGACGGACACCGCCGCCGGAACGCGAGTTTTGACCTTTATGACCGCGGCCGGCAGTCTTGCCATTGCCGGTTCCCTGACCGCGCCCTTTACGCCATGATGGCTGACGGGCTCCGGGGGTTGCGTTAATCTCATTGATCTTCATGTTGGGACGCCTCCTTATGCTTCTTCACAGCGGATCAGGTGGGTCACATGCCGAACCATGCCGAGTATCGATGGCGTCGCTTCCTGTTCCACAGTCTGGCCAATTTTATGCAGACCCAGCGCGCGTACGGTGGCAATCTGCTTTTTATTGGCGTTGTTAATGCTCTTAATCAAGGTAATCTTGACTTTTTCCATGGGTGAGCCCTCCTTTACAGAATGTCTTCAACGGACTTGCCGCGAAGTCTGGCAACCTGCTCGGGAGATTTCAGGCTCTTGAGCCCTTCGATGGTTGCGTTGACCATGTTGTTCGGGTTGTTTGAACCGAGCGACTTGGTTCGGATATCTTTGACCCCGGCCAGTTCCAGCACAGCGCGGACCGGTCCGCCGGCGATGACACCGGTACCAGCTCCTGCCGGCTTGAGCAAGACACGGCCAGCGCCAAAGGTGCCGATCACCTCATGCGGTATGGTTGTCGCGTCGTTCAGAGGGACAGTTATCATATTCTTTTTGGCTGATTCAATCCCTTTGCGGATAGCATCAGGTATTTCAGCGGCTTTGCCCAGGCCTTTGCCTACATGGCCATTCTCATCGCCGACGATGACCAGGGCGGCAAAGCGGAAATTACGTCCGCCTTTGACTGTTTTGGAGACACGCCCGATATGAATGACTTTCTCTTTGAGATCGAGTGTGTTTGATTCGATGCGCATGACAGTTCCTCCCTGCTTAGAATATCAGTCCGGCTTCTCGGGCTGCTTCGGCTAACGCCGCGACACGTCCATGGTAGATATAGCCACCGCGGTCAAAGACCACGTTGGTCAATCCTTTTTCCACGGCCCGTGCGGCGATCAGCTTTCCAACTGCCGCTGCGCCTTGCTTGTTTCCGCTGGCGATACCCTGTTCTTTGATTTCCGGATCCATGGTTGACGCGCTGACGAGTGTCTGACTGGTGGTGTCGTCTATCAGCTGAGCATAGATGTGCGACAGGCTGCGAAAGACACAAAGTCTGGGACGTTCGCCGGTACCGCTGATTTTTCTGCGTACGCGGACATGTTTTCTTTTACGTATATCATTACGGCTGAATTTTTGGCTCATATCGTATCACCCTTTCGTAACTATGCCTTGGCCCCGGTCTTGCCTTCCTTGAGCTTGAGCACTTCAAAGTCATATTTGATGCCCTTGCCATGGTAAGGATCCGGTACACGCAGCGAACGAATCTTGGCAGCAGTCTCGCCAACCATCTGTTTGTCGGCGCCTTTTACGGTGAGTCGGTTGGGTGCTGGCACATCGATGGTAATGCCTTCAGGTTCAACGACTTCTAACGTATGTGAATAGCCAAGGTTCAGCACGATTGTCTTGCCTTGTTTCTGAGCCCGGAAACCAACGCCGTTGATTTCCAGGTTCTTGGAAAACCCCTGAGACAACCCGATAATCATATTGTTGATCAGGGAACGGGTCAGTCCGTGCAGCGACTTGTTCATTTTGCTGTCGTCCGGCCGGATGACCTTGATCTCATTGTTTTCGACCTGAACAGACATGTTGGGGTGAATGGTCTGCAGCAGGGTTTCTTTGCCCTTGCTGACCGAAACGGTCGGCCCTTCGACCTTGACCTCAATTCCGGCTGGAATCGCGATCGGCATTTTTCCTATTCTGGACATGGTCCATTCCTCCTGCTCTTGAGATTGCAGACGTACACACCGGCACAAGACCGCCGTGACGCCCTTTTCAGAGAATATGCTGTGTATTACCAGACGTAAGCCAGCACTTCGCCGCCGACGCCTTTTTCACGCGCCTTTTTATCTGTCATGATACCGTTGGATGTCGAAATGATGGCAATGCCAAGCCCGCCCAATACTTTAGGCAGCTCATCCTTGCCTGCGTAAACGCGCAAGCCGGGCCGGGAAATACGCTTAATACCGGAAATAACCGGTTTTTTCGCAGCGTATTTCAATGTGATCTTCAGTTTTCCCTGAAGCTCGTCGGCAACCGCGTCAACACGGCTGATATAGCCTTCTTCCAGCAAAATCTGTGCGATGGAACGTTTGACACCGGAGGCCGGTATTTCACAATGTGTATGTCCGGCGACGCCGGCATTGCGGATGCGGGTGAGCATATCAGCAATGGAATCTGTTATCTGCATGGATTTTCCTCCTTCCTGAAGCCGGGCTTACCAGCTCGCCTTGCGAATTCCCGGGATCTGACCTTTGTATGCCAGTTCCCTGAAGCAGAGCCGGCAGATACCGTACTTGCGCAGGTAGGCGTGGGGGCGTCCGCACAGCTTGCAGCGGTTGTAGGCACGCGATGAAAATTTGGGCTGTGCCTTCTGTTTCAGTATTAATGACTTCTTTGCCATATTCCTTTCCTCCCGCTTACTTGCTGAACGGCATGCCGAGCAGCCTGAGAAGCTCTCTGGCTTCTTCGTCGGTTTCAGCCGTTGTCACGATTATGATATCCATGCCCCGGATCTTGTCTATCTTGTCATAGTCGATCTCAGGAAAGATCAGCTGTTCACGGGCACCCATGGCATAGTTGCCGTGGCCGTCAAAAGAATTGGGGTTGGCGCCGCGGAAATCGCGGACACGCGGCAGCGCTATGCTGATCAGCTTGTCGAGAAACTCATACATTCTCTCGCCATGCAGCGTGACCTTGCAGCCGATGTCCATGCCTTCACGTAATTTAAACGCTGAAACGGACTTTTTGGCTTTGGTGACCACAGCTTTCTGACCAGCGATGATCGACATGTCACGCACCGCGTTGTCAATGGCTTTCGGATTTTCCTTGACATCGCCAACACCCATGTTCAGCACGATTTTTTCAAGCCGTGGTGTCTGCATGACCGATTTATAGTTGAACGCTTTCTGCATT
>JAAYLM010000224.1 GCA_012521915.1 Oscillospiraceae bacterium
GGTCATAGTCGTCCACAAATGCCAGATTCGTCATGAAAAGCTGATCATAGATCGTCGAGCTTACCAATACGAAGGCTCCAGTGATGGCAGTTGTTACAACGAAAAACAGGAAAAATGAAAATCGCTGCGGCATGGGACGCAATACGCTCAATCAGCGGAAGCGGTCGGGAACAAAACTGAGGTCGGTGGCCTCGGCGACGGCGAGTTCGATTTGATTCTGAATCACGTCCATGGAGACCGGTGGCTGGTAGTCGGCCAAGGCCGCTTCCACCGCAGCCTGGGCGTCGAGAGAACGGGTCCGGTGGAGGCGATAGGCTTTTACCGACAGGGCCTCGGCTGCGCCCGGGGTCAGTAGATCGGGAATGCGTTCGCGCATGGACTCGGGCATGACGGGGTCCAGAGCCAGGCCACGCCGCTTGCACAGCGCACGGATCAAGGCATAGCCTTCCTCAAGCGTGGCAGTCGGGAAAATCGGTATTTTCACATCCACACGCCCGGGACGCTTCAGGTCCACTTCGACGAGATCCGGTCGACTGGTAGCCAAGGCCCACAGGATACGGCCGCGTTTTCGGGAATCGCTCATCCGCTCGGCCACCATGCCGTAGACCCTGCCGGAAACCCCGGAATCGCCAGAGTCGCCACTGCGCCGCCCGAGGGATTGATCCGCCTCATCCACAAAAACAATACAGCGGCCCAACGCATCCAGGAGTCTGAAAATCTTCTCGAGGTTACTCTCGGTGCTGCCGACCCACTTGTCGCGGAAATTCTTCATCTTGACCACCGGGACATCCGCTTCGCCCGCCAGACACTCCACCATGAAAGTTTTTCCGGTGCCGACCGGTCCGCAAAACAGGTAGCCCATCGGGAGGGCCGCAAGGTCGCCCTGCCGCCAGAGTTCAATATCCTGGCGCAACCATGCCTTGATGGCATCCTGACCGTAGAGATCGTCCAGGGTGCGGTCCGGCTTGATGAACTCGATCAGGCCCTGTGCATCCTTCTCGACCAGTTCCTTTTTCAACACCACCAGATCGGACAATGCCATCTCCTGGCCGTGGTGTTGACGGCGTTGGAGGAGGGTCTCAATCGAATGCAAGGTCGCGCCGGTCAAAGCGGCTGCGGGTATCGCCAGCTGGCCCGCGAATGCAGAGAGGGGTTTCGGATACAGCCCGCTGAGATGCGACAGCACGCGCTGCAGGGTATCGGTGTCCGGCAAAGGAACGAGTATACGGGAAGTGTGCGGATTCTGCGACACCAGGGGATGCAGGTCATTGAGGTTCTCCGCCAACAGGAAGGTGGCGCAATGCTGCTCCGAAATCATCGGATCACTTGCCCAATCCCGCAACTGGCTGGCCATCGCGTTGAGCTCGTAGTCAGCCCCGCCGGGAGAGGGCGGTGCAATCAAGCCGGCGTTCCGCACGATCACGGCCACCCGGGTCAGGCGCTCCGGATGCAGCCTGGCCACATTCGCGCAAAACCGCAGGTAGTGGGTCAGCAGGTGGATGGCCTCGCGCGGAGCGGATGGAAGGGTTCTATCCTTACCAGCCGGCCACTCGGCAAAACGGTCGCCCCCCCGCTCCACCCGTATGCCGTTGCCGAGGTCATAACTCAGCACCACGTCAAAGCGGGCCAACAGCACCTCGCGGATGTAGGCATCGAGCGAGCCGATCCGCAGGCTATTCTCCGCGCCGGGAATGAGAACGCTGTCGCCCACGTTCCCGTGCAAGATGAACTGGGCACTCGCCCCGGACTCATACAAATCGGTGACTTCGCGCGCCCATGCGGGCAGCATACCGGACACAGCGGCCGAACTCATGCGTGTGCTTGGTGACCAGGTTTACTCGGAGGCCATTTCCCGCTTCGCAGGCTGGGAGGCCGGAGCATCGGTCTGGGCAACCGGAGCATTGGGAACACTCATCCCCAGCTCAGCCGCCAAATCCGCAAGCGCCATGTCCTCCAATGCTTCACGCTCCGCCTGCACTTCCTTGAAACGGGTCGTATCGATGCTGTCCTTCGCCACGCGGGCACGCCCGGCGGCCTTGGTGTTCTCCTCCTCGACCATGCGGTGCAGGCGATCCAGAGTATCTCCGGAGCCACCGATCTCGGTCAGCATACCGCTGGCCATTTCGTTCATCTCGGCGAGGGCCTTGTTCATCTTCATGGAGTCGAGATCACGGCGCAAAGTTTCAATCTTGTCGCGGGCGGCTTTCATGGCGGTATCCCTGGACTGAATCAGTTCCTTGTAGGTGGTTTCGGCATCGGCCAATTGGGAGCGGTTGTCGGCGAGTTCATTCCGGATGCGCTGGAGCTCGAGCGCGATCTCACCCGCCAGGCGCTGGTTGCCAGCCCGCAAGTTGGCAGTTGCCTTGGCCTTGAGATCCTGCTCTTCGCGCTCCTGCCGCTTGACCTGAGCGATGAGTTTTTCGCAGAGCCCGGCATGGGCCGCCAAGCCCATCCTTCGTACAAACCGAAGGCCCCCCTGCTTCAGACCGCTTCGTA
>JAAYLM010000225.1 GCA_012521915.1 Oscillospiraceae bacterium
TACTGGGCCGGAAGACGCTTGGCACGTTCCCCGGAGGCAAGCCTTTGCCGGCGAGAACCAACATCATCATGACACGTGATCGGAGTATGGATGTTGATGGCGCTCTTATCTGCCACAGTCTGGCTGAGCTGGCTGTGCGGCTGGCTGCTTATCCATCAGAAAATATTTTTGTGGCCGGTGGTGACAACCTGTATCATCAGCTGCTGCCTTTTTGTCATCAAGCCTATGTTACACGTGTACTGCACCATTTGCTGGCTGACACACATTTCCCCAATCTGGACCGTAATCCAGCCTGGAAATTACGTGATACAGGACCCGTTCAAACAGGTTTATCAACCCTTAACGGGCAGCAGGAGGAAATTAAATTCCAATTTTGCCTCTATCATCAGGAGAACGCGGCCGATTTGACTGAATGGCTCAGAGAGCGGGGCGAGCAGTTTGATGAAGAGGATTAGGCCTGCCGGAGCCGTTTATCTTCTTCTGCTTTTCCTGATCGCCGGTTTGCCTGGCTGTATCAGAACGCAGATGTCTTTTCCTGACCTGGTGGTTGAACCGGCTGTCACGCCTCAACCAAGCAGCACAGCCCCCCGGCCGACAGAATCCAGTCCAACAGAAACAAGATCTGAAGAGGATCTTGTCTATTTGACACTGGCCGTGCCGTTTACAGATCAAACCACCCAGGCTTTGCGTCTGTTGTTTCTTGCCCGGGAAGCCGGTCTGCAGCTTGATCTGTCCGCACCCCGTCTAGGTGATCATGTCGAGCTGGATGATCTGCTTCAATTTGAAGGTCCGCTGGCGCTGAACACCTTCACGGTTCCTGCGGCCGTCGGCGTCAGTGCTGAACAGGTAAGAGCGTGGCGTGCCTCTGCCACGATGCCCGATCTGCTGTATTGTTCTTCAGCAGCGGCTTTACCGGACAAGTCACAGCTGCTGCCTCTCAATGACTGGCTTTATGACAACATGCTCCTGTCACCGGAGCTGCTTTACCCACAGATGCTTGCAGCGCTGAGCAATGGACAGACACTTTACAGCGTTCCTTTTCTGGCTTCGACACCATTGTTGTGTCACCACGCTGGTTTACTGGAACAACTCAATGCCCGTGTTCCTCCAGAAGATCTGTCCTGGACGTCCTGGGCGCAATGGCTGGATGAAACCCAGCAGCTTCTTATCCGGCAGCAATTGAGTATCGCACCTGCCGAGTTGACCACCCTGGGCGATGACCCCCAGATCCGTCAAAGTTATCTAGAGAAAGCCATTGTACTAAACAGTCAACTTGCTGCCTATCTGCCGTTCATCGCACCGGCCGCGTACAGCGCCCTTAACTGGGGCATGTGGCAGGAAAACAGTTTTGCGCTCGATCACCCCGAGTTCAGGTCTTCTGCCGCCTGGTTGCGTGAACTGGCACAAAGCGGTTATGGCACAGAACATCTAGCCGAAACCGACCTGTTGGGCGCCTTTCAGGAGGATCGCCTCATCAGCCGCCTGATGGATTCAGCGTCACTCGATGAATGGGATAATCGTGAGCCCTTTGCTGCAAGCTTCAGTCTGATGCCTTATGCAGATGAGAAGGAAATGCCTGCAAAAGGCCTTAGCATGAAACGTGTTCCGTTGCATATACGCAGCCTTTATGTCTCGCGGGAAACGGAAAACCCGGAACTCAGTGTCAAGCTGGCAACCTTTATCGCGATGGATCCAGACAGCCTGTTGATGCAAAGCCGTTTTCAACAGTACAAGGGTCTGATTCCCCTGATCCGGGATGACGCAGTCTGGGCAGCCCTGGTGGCCCCGCAGACTCATGGCGCTTTGCTCATTGCCTTGCGGGAGCGCTTGCCGTATGCCTATACAGGAGGTCAGCAGACTGTACGTAATTGGGATGCCATTATTCAGGAGGCTCTGGTTCAGGCTGGCAGCCGCTACTTGACAGCTGCCGAAGTAGATCTGGAAGACGCGCTGCGTTCAATCAGTTCGACTGCGGCGGTGTTGCTGCATGAGGGAGGATAACGTCATGAAGGTTCAAGATCACTATCCCGCCATGCGCCTGGCAGATACAGGCCGTTTATTACAAGCCGGCTTGATGTTGCCGCTGCTAAAACAGGACAGCAAATCGCTGCGCAGTTTTCTGGGGATGCTGCGTCGGGAATGCGCCCGGCGAATCTGGCTAATCGTGCGCAAGGCTGCTGATTCCATCGATGCAGGAAATAAAGATAGCGTACAGGAAGAAATTGTCGGCATGTTTGCTCTACAACCCATTGATAACGTCAGCCGCCGCGATCGGCTGCTTTTATTCTGTCTGCCAACCGGGCCTGATGAGCATCTTTTGTTGAACCTTATCGACTACACCATCAACAAGCTGGATGTATATCGACTGGAACTGGAAATTGGACCGGATCAAAGGCATTGGCAACCGATTTTGCTGAAGTGCGGCTGGCAAAACGAAGGCCGTGCCTGTTTTGCGCAGTATAACGAAAGGACATCATCTCATCATGATGTTGAAAGGTATCGTTTTCTACGACCGCAACAACCCTTTGTTCAAGTCGCGTTCATTCCCTTCAGAATGGCCGTTTTGGCTCTGGAAGCAAGTCAAACATCCCTGCTTCGCTCCTGCTTTGTCCGATATGGCCAGGCAGCAGATGAGCGCATTCAGGAAACCGCTGAATGGCTGCAATTGCTGGACAGCCAAGGCTGTCTGCCAGATCGTCCAACCTTACTGGACAGAATGGGCGCAAACAGCTATCTGACCACCCCTAACGCTTCCGAGTTGCTGCATCAGGCTGCCAGACGGGTGGTTTCTTATTTCAATGGAGAGAAAAAGCCTTTTGCACTGCCGATGCACCTGGAGCAGGGAAGCCCGTTCCAACGACAGGTATGGCAAGCTTTACAGGACATTCCCTATGGTGAGACCCGAACGTATGAAGAGATTGCCCTTGCCATTCACCCGGATAACGAAGAAGAAGCCCGCCGCATGGTTCGTGCCGTTGGTGCTGCATGTGGCGCCAATCCATTGCCTGTGCTCATCCCTTGTCACCGTGTCATAGGCAAAGATGGAAAACTAGTAGGCTTCAGCAGTGGTCTGGACCTCAAAGAATATCTTCTTGCCCATGAAATCATGGGCATTGGCTGAACCACCATGGACGCAGCGATAGAGGGAGGGAGCAGTAGACTTGACAGAACTCAAAGAAGGCTGTAAAGACTTGAACAGGCCGGAAAATCAGGCTGCTACTTCAGGAAGCAGAAAACAAAAACTCAAACCGGCTACACTGCTGGCACCAGTACCGGTTGTCCTTGTTTCCTGCTGCGGTCTTCCTGGAGGCGAAAGAGCAAAGCCCAACCTGATTACGGTCGCCTGGACCGGAACCATTTGTTCAGATCCGCCGATGGTCGCCATTTCAATCCGGCCAAGCCGTTATTCCCACCAGCAAATCAGGGAGACGGGGGAATTTGTGGTTAATCTGGTTGACCATTCTTTGCTTCGCGCCGCTGATTTTTGCGGTGTTCGCTCCGGCAAAGACATGGACAAATTTGCGGCCTGTAACCTGAACACAGAGCCCATACCCGGTCTGCTCTATGCGCAGGCGGTCGCGGAAAGCCCGCTGCAGCTTGCCTGTAAAGTCAGGCAGACCATCAGCTTGGGCTCGCATGATTGTTTCATGGGTGAAGTCGTTGCCGTACAGGCTGCTGACAATCTGATGGATCAGCAAGGCCGTCTCTGTCTGGAAAAAGCTGATTTGCTGGCCTACCTGCATGGTGATTATCATCGCCTTGGCGAAAGAGTTGGTTTTTTCGGTTTCTCAGTTGCCAGTCAGAAGGTGTTGAACAGACGTCTGATGCCTGCGAAGTTTGAAAAGAAGCTTGATAAGCCGCAAGAAAAAAACATTCGCCATACTGCCCGGAAAAACGTAAAAGAAAAGGCCGGCAGAAAGCGTCGCTCGCGCGGCATTGATAGAATGAACGGACAGTCTGATTAAACAAGAGCCCGTCCACTGATGTGACGGGCTCTGATCTATCAGGCTATAGGATCGCTTAAGGCCTCATCTGCAGCAAAAAACCGGTTCCTGCAGATCAGGCGCGCACCTTTTTCAACCGGGCAAAACGGGGCAGACCTTCTTCAATCGCGACACGTGACTCGCCCTGAATCAACGGCAGTGCGTAATCGATGAACGGCTGCTCAATGAAATTGCCTTCATTATTGATCCACTCACGCGGTACTTTCTTCTCAGCGTTGGCAACATCACTTAGCGGGATCAGCTTGATTTCGCAGGCATACGGTCCAGCCTCTGGTCTCTGGAAGGCAACCATAAAATCAGTCATGCCATCGACTGCGCAGCGAACAGCTGTCTGACCGGCCAGGAAGGATTCATCAACATCTGTCTGGGAAGCCAGGTGGGCTGCACAGCGCTGCATCAGGGATAATTCGATGCCACGGACCTTACAGCCGATTTCTTTCTTGATGTAGTCTGCCAGAACGGAAGCGGTACCGCCCAGTTGTTTGTGGCCAAAGGCGTCTACTGCGACATCGCCGACCAGTTCCGGTATGAATCTGCCATCTTTGGTTTGTACGCCTTCAGAGACAGCAATGATAACTTTCTTTTCCTTGTCATAAATGCGCTTGACATCAACCATCATCTGGTTCAGGTCAAAATCAACTTCCGGCAGGTAGATCAGATCAGGGCCTTTGCCTTTATAGGCAGCCAGGGCAGCCGATGCTGTCAACCAGCCGGCATGACGTCCCATAATTTCAACAACCGTGATCATGCCAGTATCATAAACGCGTGCATCCAGATACACTTCCATGATCGTTGTGGCGATGTACTTGGCGGCGGAAGCGAAACCGGGGCAATGGTCGGTTCCGAACAGGTCATTATCAATGGTCTTGGGAACACCCATGACGCGGCATTCATAACCTGCCTGCTGCAGATATTGGGAAATCTTGCTGCAGGTATCCATGGAGTCATTGCCTCCGTTGTAAAAGAAATAGCGGATATCGTACTTTTTGAAGACTTCAAGAATCTTCTTGTAATCTGTATCATCGTCCTCAGCCTTAGCCAGTTTGTAGCGGCAGGAACCCAGTGCGGATGAGGGGGTGGTTTTCAGTAATTCAAGCTCCCGGGGGTCTTCCTTACCCATATCATAAAGAACTTCATTAAGGATACCAACGATCCCGTGGGCAGCACCAAAAACCTTCTTGATGACACCGGTCTGCTGCAGTGCTTCCGTGAAAACACCGGCTGCGCTGGCATTAATGACGGATGTTGGGCCGCCGGACTGGCCAAAAATAGCGTTGCCTGTCAATTTACTCATATTCACCCTCCTGGTTTGTCTGTGTATAAGCACAGTTTATTACATAGCAGTCCTATCTTAGCA
>JAAYLM010000226.1 GCA_012521915.1 Oscillospiraceae bacterium
CTTTATATCAGCGCGTACAGCCTGACCCGTTTGCGTTTTTTCTCAACCGCTTTTATGTGGCTGATCCTCGTTTGGTTTGCCTTGCTGATCCTGAGCGTTTTCACAAACCGCCTGCCACTCTTCAAAGCAATTCTGGTGACAGCCTTGGTTGCTTTGATCGCGCTCAACCTGGTTGTACCGGATCGCTGGATCGCACAGCATAATGTGCAGCGATATCTGAACAACAACGTGCAACAAGCAGGTGAAATCGATATAGCCTACCTGACCGAGCTCTCTGACGATGCCCTCCCTGCGCTTCTGCTTCTGCAAGAAAGCCATGACCAGACCAGCATCATCCTGTTTCTTGAACACGTCAGCAAGCGGCAACTGGCTTGGCAGGAACAAGGCTGGGAAGACTGGAGCCTAAGTCAATGGAACGCCAGCCGCCGCCTGAAGCGGTGCAGCAGCGATTGAAGTACAGCCAGGATGTTCGGGCACTGGCTGACGAGCGGAAAAGCGGTTAGGGCAGATAAAATTCATCGAGATAGACAACCAGGCCTTGAAAGACTTCAACCGTCATCAGCCGTTCGCGTTCATCAACAGCAGAGGCCAGCTCTTCGAATGAAACCATCTGATCCGCTTCAGGACCGCCCAGCTCCGGTATCATGAAGACTTCACAGTCATCGGCCAATGTAAAGGTACGCAAAGCCGGATTGTTGTTGCGGATATAATAGTCATTGGGGATGTATGGGTGATCGTCTTCATCCATCTCCACAACATCAGACCCATCCTCCAGAGCCTTTTCAATAGCCTCATCACCTGTGAACATCGCCACATAGTCCACCACGATCTGCACGGTATCCCCCGTCTGTACATGGACGACAAAGCCAAGGCGGGTTTCCTCGACGGCTGTCGGTGTCGGTTCCGGTGTGGCCGTTGGCACAGGCGTCGCTGTTGGTTCAGGTGTTGCCGTCGGTGCAGGTGTCGCTGTTGGTGCGGGTGTTGCCGTCGGTGCAGGTGTCGCTGTTGGTTCAGGTGTTGCCGTCGGTAGCGGTGTTAACGTGACGGTTGCGGTAACCGTTGTCGTCGGGGTAACCGTCGTTCCGGTTTTGGATGTTGTGGTTGTAGCCTCTGTTGGCCGATCGCAGGCAGCAAGGCTGGAAAGCGCTGCCAGAAGCAAAATGGCAACATAAGCGTAACAGGTCCAGCTTTTTTCCCTCATGAAGATCAACCTCTTTCCAAGCTTGCCAATCAGATCACTCCGGGTATGAGCCCTGAAAAGCATAAGGCAACCACGAGTTTTCTGTTACCGTCATCTCAGGGGCAAGCCAGCATCAACACAGCAATACAAACAGATAGCCTCACTGTAAAAAGGCTAGGTGATTTAGGGTTGCAAAGGTTTTTATAAAGGCGGCAGCAGGTCTTTAACCTGGACAATCTGCCCGCTTGCGATAGAGGCGTTCGCAGCTGCACCAATGATCAGGGACATGGCTCCGGCTCGGGATCCCGCTACATACTGGTGCGGATCAGCGGTCTGCTCCCGCATCAAGAGGCGCATCAGGATGTCATCTGCCCCGCCGTGCCCGCCGCTGAGACTTGGCACACGGTAAGTGGCAACCTCGTTTTCCCTGTTCAGCACTTTGATTTCACGGCTGGTTACAGCAGCATTGTGCTTGTGGGCAAAAGCCTCGGCTTCCAACCGGCCTTGCTCACCATTGATGACCAGGCGATAGCCTTCATGTGGCGAATGTGCGGTCAATGAATAGGCCATGGACACCTGATCCTCATACTGCACATGGAGTGTCATGGTGTCACAGATATCAATCTCCGGATCAAAAACACAGCCATCGCGGTAATATCCATCGACATCTTCGCAGTCATAGTAAAGTGAGCGGTAGGCATCGCTGGTTATATCGATATAATAGCCGCACGCCTCCTTATGACGGCAGGTATGGCAGCGCGGACCGCTCATTTCGCTGGGCTGACCATAAAAGCGCCTGCTGCCGGTCGCGTAGACAGATACAGGATCCTTTTCAATAAACCAGTTGACCAGATCGAAATGGTGGGTTGCCTTATGCACCAGCAGACCGCCGGAGTTTTCCAGGCGGCGATGCCAGCGCCGGAAATAGTCAGCCCCGTGCACCGTATCGAGAAACCATTCAAAATGCACACTATACACTTGTCCAATGGTACCGGCACGCATCAGTTCCTTAATTTTTGTCGCAAAAGGCGAACAACGGGCATTGAATGTTACAATGACGCGTTTACCGCTTTTTTTCTCTGCCTCCAGGATCGCCCGGCATTTTTCTGCGTCAATGGTCATGGGCTTCTCGCTGATGGCATCACAGCCGGCTTCGAGCGCAGCGATGATGTACTCGTGGTGGTAGCGGTCAACCGATGTGACAATCACCGCGTCCGGCTTGACTTCAGCCAGCATCCTGTGGAAATCATTGAAGACGGGGATCTTGCCGCCGGTTTTGCGGCTAAGCAGTTCAGATCTCTTCACGTTGGTGTCATACACGCCAAGAATAGCTGCCTCTGCGGCGTACTTCTCTGTTATGGGCAGGGCGTACATCGCTGTGCCTCTGCCGCCTGCACCGACAATGACCAGTTTTTTCACAAGATCACGCTTCTTTCTCAAGTTCAGGGCCGGACATTGCCCCTGCGCGGGACTTCTTTACTTTTCAGGCCGAACAGCCTTTCTGCGTTCTGGCTGGCCACAGCCTGCAGCAGATCAGCAGGAAGACAGAGCTGTAGAAGAAAGCGGGCATGTCCCAGAAAAGACTCAACCAGATAGGTGTCGATTTCCCCAGGTGCCAGTCTGGCATCTGATCCAAATAAAATCCTTTCGGGATATTGCTGGAAGAAACTACGGTATGCATTTCTATCCTGCTCGTAGAACATGTCGGCCCAACGCAGAAAAAAACCGCAGCTTGTGTCAATGTATAGGTTAGGATGAGTATCCAGCAGTCCGGACAGCCGCTCAAGGCCGACATGCAACTGGTGGGCGCCAATGAAAGGGATCCCCTGGTATGTCTGCACAATATCACAAAATTGACTCAGCAGCATTTCATTGTTCAGTTCTCCGGCCGATGTCTTGTTTTCCGACCAGTAGGCATTTTCCGAACCGCCGTGATATGGTGAGCGGCTGACGCGTTGAGTCACATGCCAGAGAATTGGCTTCCCCGCTTCCTCGATGCGGGCAAAAATTCGCTGCCAAGGCTCACTTTGCCATATGCGATAGTCAACCAGACCTCTCATGATCGGTGCGTTATGCAGCTTCAGGCCGGCTGCGCCATGGGCAAGCGCCTGCTCAACCTGCTGCAGATCCGGCTGATCACATTGCTGGTAGAACAGCCAGTTAAACTGGTCATCTTCAGCTTGAACCTCCTGACAGGCAGCAAAAAGCTCAATATCATTCACCAGCAGCGTCAAACGCCCGAGCCGGTAACCGTCCAGGATGGCATACCATTCCTTCAGCACTTTGCGGATATCATCGGCTGAGTGGGCATTAGCCAAATGCGTGTGGCAGTCAAACCAGTATTCCTCATTGGGCGGAAAATGAAAACCCCAGCCGCGCGAAAATCCGTTGTCTGCTGTTTCCCTGACCAGAACATCAGGGGAACGCGGTTCCTTTTCCATAAAATTATTGCCATTGACCATCAGCATCCACAACCCTTCTTCATAAATGGCAAAATGTCGGCTTTAACGACAGCCGAGCAATGCGTTCATGCAGTTTCATCATACAAATCTTCCTGGAATATTTCAAACCTGACGTGCAAAAAGCTCGTCCGGTTGCCTCTTTTTCTTTCTCGATGCCATGCGGCAGACCAGCAAACAAAGCAGTGTTCCAACGGCCGCCCCTGCGCTGTCAACAAGCACATCCTGAATCTGGCAGCCGCGCCCAGGGACGAAGACCTGATGCAGTTCATCGGACAGGGCGTATAAAAGGCAGAAAATCCAGACATAAAACCAGAGGCGCCATGGCGACAGCGCAGTCAGGTGTGATGCCAGACGGCCTGCCCAGGTTGGTTTGATGTCAATTTCACCTTGATGCACGATACCTGCTGCATAACGCTGGCTGAGTCGCAGGCTATTGGCAACCAGCAAACCCAACAGCAGATAACTGAAAAAGTGGCCGTTTTTGCGCACCAGATGATTCAGATCGGTCTGATCAATATCCACTTCAGGTGCAATCTGTTCAATGACATCGGCTATTTTCGCAGTAAGGCCAGTACTCAGTTCATTGGATTCTTCAGCCACTTGGGCTGAAAGCCAGAAAATAACGACCATCCAAACAAAAGTCAAGGCAAAACTGACAATCATGCCCAAAAAAAGATGGCGGCTATTTGCCGATTTCTCAGGACGCATAACAAAAGCACTCCTCAGTATGTCCGCTCAACGGGCTGTCTGCCCTCAATTCTTTCATTTTTTCTGTCATCTGTAAAGGTCAGCAAGCTGTCCATATGAAATCGTGACTGAACAAACGCGATGGAAGCGGGTTTGCCATCTCCGCCAGGAAAAACTATAATGGCATCAGATCAAACGCCAGCTTAACAAACCAGACCAGGGAGGCTACCTATGATCCTTGATACACCTTGTGTGCTGGTCGATGTCGATCGGCTGGAAAAGAACATACATACAATGGCTGAACTGGCTGCGCATTACCGGGTCGCATTACGGCCGCACGTCAAAACACATAAATCGGTGAGAATTGCCCACATGCAGCTGGCAGCCGGAGCAAAAGGCATTACGGTCGCTAAAGTATCTGAGGCGGAAGTGATGGCGCGGTCGGGCATAAAGGATATTTTTATCGCCTATCCGATCGTCGGTGAAGAAAAACTCAGGCGGCTTCTCCTGTTGAACCGGCAGTGCCGCCTGATCGTTGGTGTCGACAGTCTGCATGGTGCTCTGGGCATGGCGAAAGCTGCCCGGCAAGCACGCCAGCAGCTCACCGTACAGCTGGAGGTTGATATCGGTTTTGCCAGAACAGGGGCGGCCCGGGAAGACGCCATCAGACTAGCGCTGGACATCGGCCGGATTGAAGGCTTGCAGCTTAATGGCATCTTCGCCTTCAAATCACTGACTCTGGCGGGAAAACCTACATCTGACCGCAAGGCAGCCGGCCTTGAGGAAGGCCGGCTGATGGTTGATCTGGCCGAGAAGATCAGGTCGGCCGGGATGCCTTTGCAGGATGTCAGTGTCGGTTCAACACCAACCGCGGCTTATGCGGCAACAGTCCCCGGCATTACCGAAATAAGGCCCGGAACCTATGTCTTCAATGACATGGCTACCGTGGCGTCCGGCAGCTGCACGCTGGAAGACTGCGCAGCCAGGGTATGCGTCACAGTCGTCAGTCGCAGCAAGGACCGTCTGGTCATTGATGGCGGGAGTAAAACGTTTTCTACAGACAGCCAGCCGGGCATCCCGCCCCTCAACCTGGAAGGGTTTGGTAAAATCATCAGTGACGATCGTCTACTGCTGCAGCGGTTCACAGAAGAACACGGTATGATCGCCCTGTGTGAAGGGGCTAAACCACATGAGGTCGGCGACCAGCTGCTCATCATCCCCAACCATATCTGCACGACCGTAAACATGCACAACAGCCTGACCCTGGTCAAAGACAGCAGGATACAGGAAGTGATTCCGGTTGACGCACGCGGTTGTGTAACCTGATGAGCACCATCAACAAATAAACGATGACAGAGCAAACAAATCAGAAAAAATCCGGGTTCTATGACAGCATCGCCCAGCCGCTCCGGCCAGGCGTACGCTTATCAATCATTGAAGGCTCACTCAGCACAGTCATGGGCACTTTTACCGGCGGAGCGTTCCTCATTGGCTACGCGCTTGTCCTGGGCGCTGATGATTTTGAGATTGGCCTGCTTTCCTCACTGCCGCTTCTGGCAAACCTGATCCAGATTATTGGTTCCCTGATCATCGCCAAAGCCGGCAGCCGCAAAAAAGTCTGTGCGCTGTACCTCTTTTTGCATCGCATGACCTGGACCTGCATCGCTTTGCTTCCTTTAATTGTTTTTCATGACCGTCTGGCAGACGCGCGCATCTGGATTTTCCTCTTTCTGCTAACCGCTGCTAGTGTCTGTGCTTCCATCACAGGCATCGCCTGGACAGCCTGGATTGCCGACCTGATCCCCAAAGGTGTCCGCGGCCGCTTTTTTTCGCGCCGCAACATGTTTGCCCAAGTCGTTGGCATGATCGCCGCCGTTGGCGCCGGTCAATTCATTGACATCTGGCAGTCCCGCCACACAACGGCACGTATGCAGAGCAACGGGTTTATGATCCTGTTTACCATCGGCATCGTTTTCGGCCTTGCCAGCATCATTCTGATACGAAAAATGCACGAACCAGCCATAGCCCCCTCGCAAGACACCGCGTTTTTCAAGCAACTGCGGGAACCCTTTCAGGACAAAAATTTTCGTATCTTCATAATTTTCAGTATGGCCTGGGGGTTTTCAACAGGCATTGTCGGCCCTTTCTTCAGTGTCTATATGATCAACACCCTGCAGATCCCTTTTTCCATGATCACACTGTTCGGTGTCGCAGCCGGCCTCGCCAGCATAGCCGGATTCAAGCTCTGGGGTGCGATGATCGATAAAGTTGGTGCCAGGCCACTTGCCCTCCTTTGCGGTATCGGCGGATCGTTCGTACCCTTTTTCTGGATTTTCGCCACACCGGACCAGTATTTGATGATCTGGATCAGCAATATCGTGTCCGGATTGTTTTTTGCGGGTATCGGCCTGGCCTCAACCGGCCTGATGATGAACCTTGCTCCGGAGAGGAACAACGCTGTCTATTTCGCGGTTTTTGCCGCTGTTACAGGTCTTTCCGGCGCGCTGGCACCAGTTGCCGGCGGTGCTCTCGGAGATTTTTTCCGTGGCAGAACGCTGTACGAAGGCTTTGTCATTTTTTCGGATATCCGACTGCTCTTCCTGGCCAGCACACTGATGCGTCTGCTCTCCTTGCTGATCATCCGTTTCATCAAGACATCCGAAACGGTTTCGGTCACCCAAATGTTTGGCCGCATCAGCAAGCTGCAAGCATACCTTCCGCTTTATCAGATACAAACGATAACCACGACAGGCCTTAGTGCTGCAGAAAACATTATGAACGGCATGGCAAAAGGTGTTATTTCCGTAGAAGCTAAAATCGATCATCTGTTGGATCGGGGGTTTGATCTCAGCAAAGCCGTCATTTTCAAGGCTCGTTTACTTGATCAGCATCTTGACGACGGTTTAGCGCAGCATGAAGCACGACTCGAAAAACTGATTGACCGGATCATTGCCCTGTTTAAACGGAAGGGCTGAAAGCAGACAGTTTTTGTGATGAGAGGAGACCATCGTCATGTTTAAAGACTATTTATCATATGTGCTGGATGAAATCAAAACGATCGGCTTAAGGATTGCTTATGCGCTGCCTGGCTTCTTAACAGCAGTTGTCGTGGTGCTCCTGACCATTTTGCTGGCCAAATTGATAAAAAACTTGCTCACCAAACTGCTTCGGGCGATTGGCTTGAATGTTTTCACCCGCAAGGCAGGCATTGAGAAAATCCTGCAACCGGCTGAACTGGCGACTGGCGTGTCAGAGTTAATCGGCATCGTGGTTTACTGGCTGCTTCTTTTCCTTGGTTCCACCTATGCCTTACGGCTGGCTGGATTAACAGCTGCGGAGCAGCTGCTCGACCGAATCATCCTCGCGTTGCCTCAGGTTTTCATCGCCACAGTCGTGCTGGTTCTCGGCCTTAACATCGCAGGTTTTTTGGGCAATCTCACGGAAAAAGCTGCGCTGGCCGCCAGAATCAAGTCGGCGCGCTGGATCGGCCGCGCTGTTTCCTGGACAGGCATTCTGATCACCGTCATCAGCATCATTGAGATGCTGGCATTGAATCCTGATTTCATAAAAGTAATCCTCTACATTCTGACGGGCTGCGCTGCCGTCAGCGTAACCGTTATCCTGGGCACCGGCGGAATCCGGTATGGTCGGGATTATCTTGCTTCCAGGATTCTGCAGAGGATGATTCAGCTTGAGGATAAGCTGCTCTGGAACGATCAAGTCATGGTGGTTAAAGAATGTGGTGCCTTTATGACCATACTGCAACAGGACAGCCAGTTTACCTGCATCAACAACACCAGGCTGCTGGACAACCTGGTCCTCGTAGAAAAAACGATTCAGCCGGCGGCTGATTGCCCTGAAACAGATCACTGAATGGGTAGCGCGTAGAGCAGGTTGCTGCAATAACAGCTGACTGGAATGGCCGATGATCGTTCCTTATCGTTGTATCGGTCAAACGTCTTGCTTTTTCCCTCGTGAAGCCGCCCACGGCGGCCCTTCTTCGCCTGACTCAGAAACGTTACTGGGCATGGTGCTTGAAGACGCAAAAACAGTACTGGACACCAGTAAAACAGAAACCGTGATGACCGCGATGATGAGGATCAGTATTTTTTTCATAGTAATACACCTCGTATTTCGCCATCGTGCGCTTCCTGATCGTCTTTGCAGATCAATCAGCCAGCAATCTCAGCGCATTGTTCCGTCCGATATTCTCATATGCAGTATTGGAGATCTTCCCTTGCGCGCAGGCTTCATCCAGCCAGTGCGAAAAGCCAAAAAAGGGTGCCTGGTCATTTTCCGGGGCACAGATATCTGTTCCAAAATACAGCCGGTCGTTAAACTCTTCCAGAAAAGCATAGCCGAAATCCGGATCCCTGGTGATGGCATTAAAACCGCTGCCGGCAGACAGGTCACCCAGAAGATTGGGATATTGACGCATTAAAGCGACAACCCGGCCGGGTTTAATCTTGCCGGTAGGATAGCCATTTCGCGTTTTTTCATTGACATCCGAGGTGATCTCCGCCCAGAAAGGCTGCGAATGTCCCAAAAACTTGAGTTCAGGAAAACGTTGCAATGCTTTTTCCAGCCTGGGCAGGCCAAGGTCGTCGATCAGGCCATAACAGTCAAATTTTTCCGGAGCGATGTGGAAGGTTAAGGGCATTTTGCATTTTTCAGCATGCTTAAACAAATTCAAAACCAGTGGATCATCAAAATAAAGGTTTGCCGTCACCTCACCAATACCTTTTGCCCCTTTTCCTTTGTAATAATTGATGAAATAGGACAAATCCGTATCCGGCGCGTTATGGCCAAGGCGCGGATCAATATTGCAGAACCAGAAAAAACGATCACCGTGTTTCTCAATGATCTCCATTACATCTTCGTGCGTCTGGGGGCGGATGGAGGATTCTGGAGAACCGGAGGGCAGGATGACACCTTTCTCAACGCCGATGCGATCATACATGTCGATCAGCTCTTCTGGCGTGGCATAGGTGGACTGGGTGCCAATTCGCGTCAGGCCTCTGCGTGCTCTTGTGTGGACATGGATATCGATCTTTTTCATTTCCTCACCCCTCACCCTCATTCAATAACCGCGGCAGCGTTATGGTAGCAAATCTTCTCATAAGCCTGCCGGGAAATTTTGCCTTGAGCGACAGCCTCATCCAGCCAGAAGGAAAATCCAAAGAATTTATCCTTGCTGTTCTCCGGAGCACAGATGTCTGTGGCAAAGAACAGCCGGTCCTGAAATTCCTCCAGAAAAGCGTAGCCAAAATCAGGATCCCGGGTTATGGCGTTAAATCCGCTGCCGGCAGACATGTCACCGTGCAGATTGGGGTATTTGCGCATCAACGCGACAACCCTGCCAGGAATGACTTTGCCTGTGGGGTAGCCCATCCAGTCTTTCTCCCCTACTTCGGCAGAGATATGCGACCAGAAACACTGCGAATGTCCGAAAAATCTAAGCTTGGGGAACATGGCAAGTATTTTTTCCAGCCTGGGCAGCCCGTAATCGTCTACAAGGCCATAATAGCCGCCGATTTGCGGTGCAATATGGAAGGTGACAGGCATATCGCACCGTTCACAGTGCTTGAATAAATTGAGCACCATCGGATCATCAAAATAGAGATTGGCGCAGACTTCACCGACGCCCTTCGCGCCATGACTTTTATAGTACTGCAGTAAATGTGACATGTCTGTATCGCTGGAATTACGTGCAGCACGAGGATCAATATTGCAAAACCAGGCCAGCCTGTCCGGATAGGTCTCAGCAAGTTCCATGGCTTCGTCATTGGACTGCATCTGGTAGCTGCATTCCACATTGACCATGGGCAGGAGCAGACCTTTTCCCACATTGATCTGGTCATGCATCGCGAAAAGCTCATCAGGTGTTACAAAGGTTGTCTGCGCATCCAGGCGCAGAATACCTTTGTGTTTGACAACATGGTTATGCATATCAATTTTCTGCAAATTCATCATCTCCCGGTCTTTTCAGATGGATCCGTACCTGAGGATCTATTCTATTGTACCGCAGATCAGCCTCTCTGGTGCTTTTTTTTCGCGGGACCGTTCATATGGCAGCAAGTTGATGTGGTTGCATGGTTTTCTGCTGTCTTGAAGGTGTTTTCTCCTTCAGCACAAGACGGATAAGAGACCTTCCCATATCAACATCAGTAAACAGGGTTAACTGCCTGGTTTGACTGTTATTTGCCGTTTACAGGATTACTTGACAGAATGATCAGCCTAAGGAGGCCAAAAGGAGGTCAAAAAA
>JAAYLM010000227.1 GCA_012521915.1 Oscillospiraceae bacterium
GGTGAAACCAGCTCACGTGTTACCGCGAATGTATCAAGGCCAGTCGCCTTCCGAACGCACGACCCAGAGAGCATGGCAGTAGCAGCATCGGCGTTTCCAATTGACTGTTCATCAAACTGAATATACAGGGTCTACCGTGAATGGATACACCGTATCCCGCCGCATCGCCTGATCAGGGCTTTGGCTTTTTGGAGCCGTGCAAGGCGCAGCTTGCCGGGTATTATATTCCGGCATCATGTGCCAACGGATTTATTCCGAGATCTGCGGCATGTCCGCAGCGGCCTCTTTTTCCTGACCGGCCGGTTCCCTGACGCGCAGCAGAGTGGCCGGATCCGTAAATGAATTGATTTTGACCGCGAAGGCATTCCCCTTGGCAATATCTTCATCCGTCACGATGTGGACATACAGAAGCCGCTCGGTATCGTGCCCCGTTTGCAGAAAGTTGATCCGGGCCAGCGCCTGGCTCCACCCGTCGAGCCAGTGGCTCAGCTGTTCCAGCCTGGCTGGGTCGTCTTCCGCATGGATCAGAAGGTCGATATCGCTGCCGATACCGGTTTCCCCTGTGTTGGTGCTGCCGAACAAATAGACGCCCTTGACGCCATAGGCTTCCATGTCCATGGCGTCGGCGATCTGCCTGGCCATGTAGTACCGCCATTGCCAGTGCTCCTGTTCGGTCTCCAAGGTCCAGTTGTGCCAGGTCACGGCGGCTTGACCGTCGGGCTGTTCAGCCGATGGGGCATTGGCAGAAGATAAAAACGCCACGGCTTTTTCCAGCTCAGAATTCATGTGAATTGAAAGGAAGCGCCCGCCGCTGGCGACGGGGATGTCGATCACCTTGATGACATCGGACAGGCCGGCATACCTGGGCAGGATCCGGGCAAGTTGGTTCGGACTGCAGCGGAAAAAGCTCTCCCGGAACAAAACACCGTTCTGGTCCGGATAAAGGGGCAGATAGACGATGCCGCTCTCCACCAGATCCTGGAAAAAGTGCGTTCCGAAAGAGAGTTCGGGCACGTAGGCGTACTTCTCCCTGGCGACCTCGATCAACGCGGCCGTGTTGGATATGTCGGCATATGTGACACGCACGCCAAGCTTGACATCGCCACGGCTGCCCCAGCGCCCGGGACCGATCAGGATGAATTTGCGCCGGGGCAGCTCCTCGTTCAGAAGGCCCACGGCCTCACCCACCGCCAGCAAATCTTCACGTCGGGGCAACTTGTGATACGCATCAGGGTCCACATACACCAGATAGGATAATTCCGATAAAATTCCATCGGGCACAAACCGGTTGGCGGTAAACAGGATATCCTGGTGCGGCAGGTTCTGCGGGATAGGTGCTGGGCTTTTCATCAGGCCGACGCCTTGGGAGCGGCATTGCAACAAGTATAAATGCCGGCCGTCATAGGCAAACTCAATGTCCACCGGGTACTGAAGTTTCTCGGAAAGCACCTTCAGCATGCGGTTTATTTTCGGCACGAAGTCGCCAGAAGGCGATAAGGCATGGTGCAGCGTCACGACCATGTCGTCTTGTCCGGTGTCAAGGGTGAACGCGTTCTTTGTTTCCAGAAAATCATCGTGGAAAACGGAAACGTACTGGTGGAGATTGGGAAACGCAGCCCCTGCTTCCCTCAGGAAGCTCGTAGCTTCAACGGTCGTAAAGCCCTGTTCCAGGTCGATCACGTCGATGTGCCGCGGTGAATAGCGTCGTATCTCCTCCGGTGACTGGTTGATGCGTAACTGGGGCTGGCTCGGTGCGAACATGACCGGATAGTCGTTGTTCACACGGTCCACAGCCCGTGTCCCCAGTCCCATGACCAGCCGGACCAGCCCATCCTCCGGCCGGATACGTGGCGACCAGCGCAGAAGGTTTCGCGCGAAAGCCACCCCGGCATAGATCGGCAGGTAGTATTTCCCGACTTTCGTTCCCACCACTTCCTGGATTAAAACGCCCATTTGCTCGGTGAAATTCAGCAGTCCCCGCTCTTTGCGGTATTGAAGGGAGTCGGGATTGTACATGGAGGCGTATATCTCAAGCAGGGCGTCCATCAGCGCATCCAGCCGCTCGTGTCGGGAGCCCCGGTTGCATAAGAAGAGGCTCTTGTATTTACCGCTAAACGAGCCATTGTGTGAATCTTCCAGCAGCGATGAGGACCGCACGATCAGCGGCGACTCCCCCAGGTCCTCTAGTACCAGGCGCAGCATGGTCACCGTTTGCGGCGGCAGCTTGGCATTCTTTATTTTTGCCACGACATTTTCATAGGTCATTCGATTGTAAAAAATCGAATTGTATTTATAGGAATTCAATTCTTCCAGCCGGTTATAGCGCAGAAAATCAAGGATCTGATCTGTGGCGATGTACCAAGTGTTCGGTGTACGGATATCTTGCAGCAGCGGATCGCTTTGGGCGGCATGGCGCAGAATCTGGCTGGCAATAAACAACCCAGCTCCCTTTCCGCCTACATTGCCCATGCTTCGCTCGGAGCCAATGATGTGCTCGATCAGCGGTTCGAAATCGGGAATGCTCATATCATTGAGAACCAGATTGATCAACCGCTCATCGTTTGTCAGGAACCGATGCGTCAGTTCAGACAAAAGCCAGGTTTCAGTATGCGACAGCTGGGCAGGCATTTTGGCTGATCGAGTTGATTGAGCTGATTGAAAGGATAACGTGGCGGTATACTTCTTGACCGCGTTGAGAATATCACTGATGCGCGCGTCTTTCCGGTCGACGATTTTGACCAGAGCCAAAATGCGCTGATCATGAATCCATTCGGTGAACAGCTGAAAAACCGTATCCTGAGATAAATAGGAAACCGCAGCCTTGATCATCCGGCGGGCAAGCGCCTCGGTGTCGATTCGCGAGGTCGCTGTCGGGGCGTTGACTTCCCCGCGTTGCGGCCTGGTTAATGACCCCAGATTCAGGACGATTGCTGACGCACCACCGCCGACCGTGCGCTCCAAATAAACGCCCAGCTTCTCGATCATGCTCAAGAGAATGTCCGGATCAAGTTGCCGGAGAACGTTGACCAGCAAGGTCAGTTCGCGTTGGCGGCTTAAGGCCAGCTGGGATATGCGCGCAGCGATCGTATCCATCAGCTTGATCTCATAATTCAGCAACGGGCACGGTTTTTCCAGAAGTTCCGGACGGTACGCCGCGATAACGGCTCCGATGACCTGGTCATCCATACAAATCGACGTCTGGCAAATCACGTCGGCTCCGGTAAATCCTGGCGTCTCGAAGCTATCGTCCCAGAGCGAGATCCGGACGCGGGCGGCAGTGGGGCAGGAAAAACCCGATGGTATGATCTCCGTCAGCCGGGTTATCATGTCAGGCAGGGTCAGGACTCGGTTCTGCAGCATCTGGTCCACGGCATAGACACATTCAAGTTCCTTGGCCCGTTCAGCTAATGCCGTTAAGTCCTGCTCATGCAAAATCATCCGCCCCTTCTTCCGGATCCCTGGCAGTGTGCCTTATGTCCAGCCCCGCAGCTTGACGGCCTCAGCCACGCGACTGACAGCAATGACGTACGCAGCATCGCGCATGCAGAGCTGTTTTCCCCTGGCAAGCTTGTATACGGCGCGGAAAGCTTCCGTCATGGTATACTCCAGCTTCTGCAGCACTTCGTCCTTGCTCCAGAAGTAGTTCATGTTGCACTGGA
>JAAYLM010000228.1 GCA_012521915.1 Oscillospiraceae bacterium
CAACATCGACCTGAATCTGAATGGTGGCACAGTCTATCTGACCAGGCTGGTCCTGCCGCACATGATCGCTCAGGGCGGCGGCAGCATTATTTTCACCAGTTCAGTCTGTGGTGTGACCGGTCTGCGCCTGCAATGCGGGTTTGTCGCATCCAAGTTTGCCATCTGCGCACTGACCCGTTCGCTGGCGCTGGAATACGCCAAGTACAATATCCGCGTCAACACACTGGCGCCCGGATCGCTGCCTTCTCCTGACGTAAAACGCAACTTCCTGTGGGACACATGCGATTTTGAGGATTTTGACAAAAACTTCGAAGATCCCACGACAATACTTTATGATATTCCGGCACGGCGCCCGGCCTATCCTTCCGATATGGCAGGGATCATCCTCTATTTCGCCTCGGATGACGCCTTGTACACGACAGGCCAAGTGGTCTGTGTAGATGGCGGCTGGACAGCAGGACTCAGCGGAAACTACTGACACATCAACCCCACACTAAAGGCGGCAGTAACGGGCTCGAACGCTCGCGGATTGCCGTCTGGATGAACGAAATGGCCTGCGCGGCTAATTGCGTCACTACTCATGGCCTCCTGACGTTAACTCGGCAATCTTCCTGACCCTGACGCTACTGGCTGCTGCGTTGGCTGGCCAGCCATGACGAGATCTGGGCTGGCAAGGACTGAAACGCCCCAGATCAAAAAAGCTTGCTTTTGTCAAAACGATGTGCTACGATACAAAAAATTGAATAAAACCAAACTACTGACTGAGAAGAGTACATGTCACGGTTGTCTTCACAGAGAGTCGCAGAAGGTGGGATTGCGACAGGTCGCCCGGCATGGAATGGACTCACAAAGGCGGGAGGAAAGGTCATTTGACTGAGTAATGCCCGACGGGAATTCCGCCCGTTATCCTTGGAATACGTATCATTGTACGTAAACGAGCGGGTGCAAGTGCACCAATTTAGGTGGTACCGCAGAAGTGTTCAAGCTTTTGTCCTAAGAAGAATTAGGATAAGAGCTTTTTTTATACCCATTACACGGTTTCAGCCACTTGGACGGCTGGCCTGAAAGAGAGGCTATGAACATGAACAACGGCAGATTTGGTGAATATGGCGGCCAGTATATCCCCGAAACCCTGATGCGGCCGGTGCAGGAATTGGCGGCGGCATACGACTTTTATCGCCAGGATAAGGATTTCCAAAGCGAACTCAACAAGCTTCTGACTCAGTATGCCGGCAGACCTTCCCTGCTGTACAAGGCTGAAAAAATGAGCGCGGACCTGGGCGGTGCCCAAATCTATCTGAAACGCGAGGATCTAAACCACACTGGTTCGCATAAGATCAACAACGTGCTGGGGCAGGTGCTCCTGGCTAGAAAAATGGGTAAAAAGCGGGTCATCGCCGAAACCGGCGCCGGCCAGCACGGAGTCGCTACAGCGACCGCAGCAGCCCTGATGGGCTTGGAATGCGATATTTACATGGGTAAGGAAGACACTGAGCGCCAGGCACTGAACGTATTTCGCATTGAGCTGCTGGGGGCCCGGGTGCACCCGGTGACGACCGGCACCATGACGCTTAAAGATGCCGTCAATGCGACGATGCGCGAATGGACCAGCCGGGTCGACGATACGCACTACGTGCTGGGCTCCGTCATGGGGCCGCACCCGTTTACAAACCCGAACTGCTGGACACCGTCACCTATGTCGCCCAGGAACTGGGCTACACCGACGCCATGTTTGTCCACGGTCTGGACGGTATGGATGAAATCTCACTGCTAGGTAAAACCCGGATCAACCGG
>JAAYLM010000229.1 GCA_012521915.1 Oscillospiraceae bacterium
AGGTCGGCCAGCAGGTTTATTCAGTGGCCTATGAACCGGCTGAATCTCAATCAGACTTGTTTGGTGGTAATTCAAACTGGCGCGGCCCGGTCTGGTTTCCGGTCAACTTCCTCCTGATCGAAGCCTTACGCAAGTATCACGACCATTATGGTGATACGCTGCTGGTCGAGATCCCCAAAGGATCCGGCAGACGGATGACACTGGATCAGGCGGCGGATGAACTGACCAGACGCCTAAGCCGTATTTTTCTCAAAGACGAACAAAACGGCGGGCGCAGGCCTGTTTTCGGCAATCAGCCAGTTTTTCAAGATGATCCGCATTGGCGGGACTATATTCTCTTTCACGAATATTTTCATGGAGACAACGGGACCGGTCTGGGCGCCAGCCACCAGACCGGCTGGACAGCGCTGATCGCCAATCTGCTGAGCCGTTGATACGCGTTGCGCAACTTTCCCAACCTGCATGAAAGCTGTATTCGTTATCTTCATTTGTAAAAAATGGCGTCAGTGATGTCGCATGCGTGTGATGATCTCATTCTGCAAGTCCTTGTTGAGATTAACAAACCTTGCGGAATAACCGCCTACACGAACGATCAGGTTATGGTGCTCATCAGGTTTTTCCTGAGCTGACAGAAGTTGCGCCACATCTGTTGTGTTGCCTTGGTAGATTTGACCGCCATTGGCAAAAAAGGTGAGCAGGAGCGACTGGATGACCGGTTCTGTTGCCCAGGCCGGATCCAGATCCCACATGGTGGAAGCGCCTCCGTTAAACATGTGGAATGGCATCGCTGTGCAGGAATTCATGGCTGCCGTGATGCCTCTGCCCATGGATGATGACTGCGGTGTCACGCCATGGGCAACGGGCTTGCCGGCGAGATGGCCGTCTGCGGTCGCGCCCATCATTTTACCTGCTTCCGGTGACCAGACAAAGGTCAGTATCACGATTTTGCCCCGGCCGCCAAACCGGTTTCTGTAGCTGGTGTAGATTTTACTGATATCTGAAAAAAGCCTGGCGGCGAATTGGTCTGCTTCTGTGTTTTCCTGTCCATACTTGGCTATGGCAAGCAGTTTCTTCCGTAGCGGCTCAAATCCGCTGAAATTAGCCTGTAAAGCCTTGATCAAATCATCTGGCGAACATATTTTTTCATCGAAAACGGCCTTTTTGATGGCAAACAGGTAATCGGCAGCATTGGGCAAACCAATAGGCGCTGATCCGTAATCATGGTATCTTGCCCCGCCATCGTGCATGTTTCTGCCCCGCAGAATACAATCGCGAACCATTGCTGAAATCAGGTATGAAGGTCTGGAAATTGCTGCTTCAGCGCTGTAGATGTCCTGGGCATCAAAAAAGACATTGAGTATCCGAGAGGTCTCATCGATAAATGCCTGATAGAACAGCTCAAAATCACGATACTGTGATAATCCTCCACCGTGGAAAAATCGCAGCCGGTTTCCCGTTTTGAGGCACCGTCCACCGGTCACACACAGTTCTACGATTTTGGGGATATTGTGCCAGCCGTTGAAGAGGAAATCACTGGTCATGCCCTGGATGCCGATCTCCATGCAACCGCCGCAGGTGTATTCGACAGCATCATAGTAGGGCACACCGGTTTCTGTCAACGCGCGGATAATTGTTTTGTCGGACAGGCTCTGCGCCCGGTTGGTGCCGTCCTTGATGTACTTGACACATAGCTGCAGAAATTCAGGTGTCACGTCTTCGGGCATACGGACGTAAACAGACGGATGCGTTATATTCAGTTCGCTGATCGACTCGATCATGATCCCGGACAACGGGTTGACAGCAGAACGGCCATCCGGAAAAGAGCCGCCGACAACAATGGCTTCCACCCACCCGTCAGCTGCGTAAATACGTTCATTCAACCGGATGAACAACTCGTCAATGAGCTCCCTGGCTTGCTCCAGCGTGCAGCGGCCATGCTGCAGATCCTTTTCCAGATAAGGCCAGAGGTAATAATCCAGGCGTCCCGGGCCATTACCCCCAAATGGATTTTCCCGCATCACAAAAATATGCTGTATGAAAAAGACCTGAACTGCTTCATGGAATGTGTCTGCGGGATGCTCAGGCACTTTTTTGCAGATTGCGGCCATCTCATTCATGCCCATGTCTTCGAGCAGGGCAACATGCTGCCTGTTCCAGTTTTCCAGGGCTGTGAGTAGAATCAATACGCCTTTGTAGAACTGTTCTGCTGTTTCGTCTTTAGGATTCTCCAGGGCTTTCTCGCACTGCGCTTTCAGGCCACGCGTTCCCAGGCGGAGGAGTTCATTCCAGGCCCAGGTGATATGCCCCAGACCGGTCCGCCCTGCAAGCTGATACGCCAATAGTTCCTCATATTCCGGAAAGCGGGCGCTTATCTGCTGGTCCGGTCTTTTATGGTAATCAAAATCAGGATCCGGATCCTCAACAGGACAGGCGTTCAGGTGGTAGATCCTGCCAATGACGCGATCATTTTTATCGATATAGAGCGGCTGTTTTTCCAAGGCACCTGCCATTGACCTGGCAAGTTTTTCCCATTTTTCCAGACCATGGAAGGTTGTACGGCCTAGCTGGTGAAGGTCATTCAGAAAGGTACTTACAGGCTGGTTCAGTCCGTTTTTTTGTGAAGCCTCAAAGATGGCCTTGATTCTTGGTGTGCCCGACATTTGCCTTGCCTCCGTGGTCTTGTCTTCTTGCCTTCTGGTCAGGCGTGATACCTGTCA
>JAAYLM010000230.1 GCA_012521915.1 Oscillospiraceae bacterium
ATCGTGGACTATGCCCGGGACCATCGGGAAGTGGACCTGATCCATTTCTGGCTGGCCGACGGCAGCAACAACCAGTGCGAATGCGCGCTTTGCCGCGATCACCGGCCGGCTGATCTTTATGTGAGCATGCTCAACCAGCTGGACAAGGCACTGACAGCAGCTGATCTGCCCCACAAAATTGTTTTCCTGATCTATGTCGATCTGCTCTGGCAGCCGGAACACGAGCACCTGGACAATCCGGAGCGGTTTGTCCTGATGTTCGCGCCCATCACGCGCTCCTACAGCCAGCCGTTTGTACCCGGTAAAACCTTGCCGGCCACACCGCCCTATGTGCGCAACAAGCTGACCTTTCCCCGGTCCGCCGGGGAAAACCTGGCTTTCCTCAAACCCTGGCAAGCTCTGGCCGGCGGTGAAACAGGTGACGGCTTTGACTTTGACTACCACATGATGTGGGACCATTACAAGGACCCCGGCCATGAAAAGCTGGCTGAAGTGCTGCACGCGGATCTGCAGAATCTGGCCGCGTTCGGCCTCAACGGTCTGGTCAGCTGCCAGGTGCAGCGGCTGTTTTTCCCGGCGCCGCTGCTGATGGCCATCCTGGCGCGGACCTTGTGGGACCGTACAGCCGGCCTGGAGGCGATTACCAGTGATACCTACCGGGCCGCTTATGGCTCCGATTGGCAGAAAGTACGCTCCTACCTGAACAAGATGTCCCAGCTCTTCAATCCGCCCTGGCTGCGCCTGGAGGAACCGCTGGTCAATGAGGCCCAGCAGCGCCGCCTTGCTGAGGTCGAGTCGCTGGTCGCGTCGTTCATCCCGGAGCTGGAACGCAACAGCCATCTGGCTGATCCCTGCCAGCGCCTTTCCTGGCGTTTGCTGGGGCTGTTCGGCGCCTATGTCAACCATCTGGCCGGTTTTGCCCTGGCCCTGGCAACTGGAGAGCTGGAGCGGGCTGCCAACAAGCTGGATGCCCTGATCGCCTGGGTGTTCCGCCATGAGCCCGAGCTGATGTATGTCTTTGACAGTGAGATCATGTGCAACACCTTCAAGGGTCTGCTGAAAGCCGGTCAAGCATAACCCGGCGCTTGAAAGCAGAAGCCGGTCAAGATGTATGACCTTTATTACGGCACGTTGGCCGCCCGTATCGATACGGTGATCTACCAGCTGGATCAGCTGAAGGCGGATCCGGACTACCAGATCACTGAACTGGAGGAGGAACGCCTCTGGTTTGACGGCTGCACCGATGATAACCTGCCGCCCATAACCCCGATCACGGTATATTTACCTATCGTGATGTACCAAGTAAAGCATATCCGATCGGTGTTCATTTATATCATGAAAACGGTTATGGATTCCAGATTGCTTCCCAGGAGAAGGCAATCTGCGATGTGCTTTACACAATATCTCCACTCAGGAATAGAGCGGAACTTGAGCATCTCCTACTTGATGATTTGAGGATGGATCAGGTTGATTTCTGTCGTCTGAACGTGGTGGATCTTCACGCAATTGCGATTAATTTCCGAACTCAGAATCATAAACTGCTGCAGAGATATATCAAAAGGAGCATAAGAAA
>JAAYLM010000031.1 GCA_012521915.1 Oscillospiraceae bacterium
GATGAAATGATTGTTCTCATATGCTTGTTCAAGCTCATATAAGCGGTTTCTGAGCTCATAAGTCATATGATGCGTGTTGGCAAAGACCTTCTCGCCGACTGCCTCGAAATAGATGACCTCGGAGAGATTAAATTGATAGAAGCGGTCACCGACCATTCCTGACAGTACAGTGCCCTTGCTGAGCGCATAGGTCCTGATACTCTCGATATCAGGCGTAATCTCAACACATTCGATTGTTGTGCACTCATCGGCTTTTTCCCTGATGCGTTTGATTTGAACTCTCATCATTGCTAACCCTTATCAGTATTCCTTCTGGATGTCCGGCGTTCCTTCATTTTTTAGATAACTGTCGAAGAATTTAAGCACCACTTCATTCATGGTATTGATGCATTTAAGCTCATCTACGGTTCCCGTACCGAGGGCTCGCGCCAGAATTGGCGAAAACAGCGGCAAATCAGTAAAGTTGAGATGGCCTGTGTCTGCAAAAACCGTCTCAAAGGCCGCCACAGCATGATGCGCCGCATGGAAATTATTATAACGCTCTCCATCGTATTTGACAGCGTTTTCGTAATGATCCTGTGCATAAATATTGAGCAGCGGCACAGGGTAGGGCTCGCTGTTGAGAACGACTGAGCCATTTGCGAAATCAATCTCTTCGCCAAGCATGGTGCCGTCGAGCACGATTACTGCGTCAATATCACGACGCTCGCGGCCGATCTGCGCAGAGGATGCGCCGCCTAATGAATGTCCCATCAGACCAATCTGATCAACATCGATTGATGGCAGTATCTGATTGGCAGTAGAAACAGAGTTTAGTTTCAGGATCTGGTTGATAACGAAGTTTTCATCATCAGTGCGCAACTTCATCCAGGCGCGGGTGATCTTGTAGATTGCCTCATCGTTACCAGTATCATGAACCGCATTGATCCGCGATGCCTCATTAATGAAATCAGCATCGGCAATCGTAACGGTGCCATCAACAGCTCTGGTAAAGAAGGCCTGGTGCGTGTGGCCTATGCCGGCCACAACATATCCGTTCGAGGCAAGCTCGGTACAGGTCGAATCATTGCTGCCGCTGAAACCGAAAGCACCATGGGAAAAGATGACCAGCGGATAGGACTGATCATCCATGGCTGCATCCGGATACCAGAATTCAACTGTTATTTTCCGCCCGGTAGCTTCATCAGGGAACTCATCTGTGCGGCTGGTGTCGGTCCAGGTATACTTTGTCGTCAGCACTTCATAGATGCCTGAAGGAGCTGGCTGCTCATATTGCGGAAAGATCATGGCTGGCAGTAACGCCAGAAACAGAATCATGCTGTTTCTGATGCCTCTCCAGATCGTCCCGGTCTTCGTGTATTTACTGTCCTTGGCTCTTGCCAGAATCACGATCCCGGCTGCTGACTGAATGACGAGAAGAATCAGTAATGGAGCATATTGGAAGCCCCACTTATAGATCCCGGCAAAAGTCAATACAGCGAAGAGAATCAGAGATGCGATACGAATGAGACCGCGCTCCCTGCGATACGCCTGTCTGGATCTGATCGACCAGAAAAGTATAGCTGCTTCAACTGCTAAAAGAATAAAATAAGTTACTGTCCCCATCTATACAACCTCCGTCATTTGATGAGGTCACTATATTGGCTATGGGAACAGTAATCTCTTAATTCAAGACAAGATGCAAATCCAGAGGACAAGCTGCATTTTTATTGCTTGATCCCGTCCCAATAATAGTTGCCGTAGATGGTGTCGTAGTGTTTTGTGGGATCCAATTTACCTCCGATCACATCAGACATGCTGTAATTGGGGATCCAGAAATGAATAGAAAAACTCAGATTGATTTTGATTGCACCGTTCTGTCTCTGCGGTACTGCCATGCCATATATCCAGATAATGTCCTGATTCGAATGACTGGCTGCTGATACCACAAATGAACCGCCCGCATACTGTACAGGGATATCATAACCGCCTAGTGTTGCGGTTCCTGAGCCGTCTTCGTTCAGCTGCAAAATAAGCTCCGGCCTATATAAAGCTGAGAGGGATCCGGGATATGCCATTTCATTGCCAAATTCAGCCGTGGATAAGGATACAGTCGCTTCTTCGAGCATTGTTGTGCCCCGCCAGGTGCCAGCGAGCTCCTCCAGACTGATTTCGCCAGCCACTACACCCTGCGGTTTTAATGTCAAATTCGCACAGGCTTCGTTATCCAACCGGCTGACACGGACAAAGACTTCCTCCTCCATGAGCGTTATTTTCCATGTCGCCTCACCTCCGACAGATACTGTCTGTACTGTAGCTCCAGTCATGCTGTGCTGGCCATTTGCTTCAATTTTCAGATCACAGCCAGCACCTAAGGCGGCCGGAATTTTGGCAATAAGGGTATAGTTCTTGCCCTCACCTGTTGCCTGAAGATCTACTCTGCTCGTTCCCAGCAAGCGCTCACGAGTCAGAGGCGGAAGCTTGGGGTTGCCGGGATCATCTGGGGCGCCGGCACGCAGGTCATTGATCACTTTGAGCACAGCTTCATCTACACGGAGCACGCCCGCTCCCATATTTTCCGGCACCGTGTTGGTGGCATCGCCGTGCTTCACTTCGCGTGCTGCTGTCGCCACCAGGAGCGCTTTAATTTCTTCGGCGGACAGATTGGGATTGATAGAGCGTATGAGCGCTATAGCGCCGACTACCTGAGGTGCGGCAAAACTGGTGCCGTTAACCGTTACGGTCTTACCATCGGGTGTCAATCCTACTGGCACCCCTGTTCCGCACGCTGAAAGCGTAATTTCACCACCCTCGCCTGCGACATTGGATCCTAATAAGACCATATCTATAAATTGTTCTTTTGTGGTACCCGGCTGAAGGCTGCCATTAGCAAGATACTGCTGATACGATTCCTCAATGAGTGTAGGGTCAGTCCAGTCATCCGCCTTTGCCTGACCGCCATCATTGTTAAGCGCACCTACGGTTATCAGGTTGGGCAAATTTTTACCCCATAAGTCATTATTGCCATCGAGTGCCTGATTTGTGTTGCCGGCCGCGCCGACAAAAACCACTTTTGGGTAGCGTTTGTGCATGATTTCCAAAAAGTTGCGCATCATGGCCGATTGACCGGCATTTTCCGGGCCGGATTTGGCAGGTCCCCAGGACAGATTGACTACGGTTGCTCCCTTTTCCACCTGCTCCAGCATACGTTCCAACATGCCATAACTATACCCCTGCCATACGGTGGGATTAGGCAGATCGGTCACAGCAATACCTCCGTCTTCCGGTGAAGGCGCGGCCGGCGTAACCGGAACAGCAGTAACCCCGCTGCCATGAACGCTCACAAGCATCTCCAAATTACTGCCCAGTACTCCGGCAACCCCGGCTGCGCCGCCTCCGGGTTCAGCGGCTATCACGTGTGCAACTGATGTGCCGTGACCCAGCCCGCCCAGTTGAAGTATGCCTTCGTCATTAGCCTGCGCGATGGCACTCAGGTCGCGGCTTTTGTCTAAAGGTGTTGTGCGCACTTTATTTACCGGATATTTTCCATCCTTGTCAGGCAAGTGCAGTTCACTTGAAAATTCATGCCCGGATTTCTCATAAATGACATTATCGATAACGCCAACCTTGGTAGCGTGAAGTTCCACACCGGAACTTCGGATGATGTCCCAGGCATCCTGCAGGCCGATCATTTCATAAGCCCGGCCATTATTGCCTTCATGATACATAGGGTCATGAAGAGGTGAGCAATGCTCTCCCTGAATAACAGTGGCATTGAGGGAGAAAATGGGGATATTGGGTGCGGCGATTTCCACGCCCGGCATTGCAGCTGCGGCTTCCAGTAGAACGAGCAGATCGTCCTCGCTCTGGCCGTCACTTTCCAGTTGATACATATTGATCAGTTCTATCTCTCCGACCAACACCGCACCGATTTGTTCAGCAATCTGTTCGGCATGATCTGATCCCAGACCCTCTGCCAGCACAATGCCTATCTGATTAGCCGGCAATGATCCCCAGCTTTCAGTTTGCACGATACTTGCTGCGTCGGGCTCTTTGATTGAATAGTTGCCAACGTCAACAAGCGAATTTGGCGCATCTTCAGACTCTTTACTTTCGCTGCCCGTGCGTTGCAGAATCAAAGGTCTTATTACAAAAACCGTCAATAATACCAATGCCAGAAAACCGACGCCAATGGCCGCAGCCACTTTACCTTTAGAACGTTTTGGCGGTACGACAGGAGAAGGATACGGCTGCTGTGATCCTGACCCATACTGCTGGGGATACGCCTGAGCTGCGTAAACCGGATAGCCTGCCTCTGTCAACTGTTGCCCGGTATATTCCTGATGCGCATACGGTAAAGCGTCCATCGTGGCAGATTGCCGGTCTGTAGCCTGAGGTGCAATAAACGAAGAAGGTGCCCCGCACATAATGCAGTAGCTGCTGGCTGGCGCGCGTTCTGCACCGCATTGGCTGCATTTCTTTTGTACCGCTGCAGATGCAAAAGATGAAGGCCTTTGTGGGGTCACGGCTGTACCGCACTTACGGCAAAACAAACTGGAAGGCAATATGTCAGCACCGCATTTCAGACATCGCTTCCGCTGTTGAACCGGCGTCCCGCATTTAACGCAAAATGCTGCGTCGGAAGATATCTCCGCTCCACAATTCAGGCAGAAATGATTCATAGCCAGCCCTCCTGATAATATAAAAAAGAAGTATTGAAAACGCTTGGCTACAGTATATATCTTTTTTACCATGAATATAGCATGTAGATAACATCTTCAGTTATCTCGTGCCCGCAGTTTTAATAGATACATAATTCAGCTTGCAGAAGATCTCATGTCAACCTAGTTTTCACCGCCAGTCTGGTTGTAGCACGCTTTTATTCGTGTTATATTCATTTCATGACAACTTCAGCCACCGCCAAAAAACGGACACAAGCTGTTTTTGCAGGACTCAGGATGGCAAACCGTGCA
>JAAYLM010000231.1 GCA_012521915.1 Oscillospiraceae bacterium
ACGCGCCGCTCGGGCGTGCGGCGAAAACCAGTGAGGGCATCAGGAACGATGCCAGCCTGGTCTACCACATCAAAGTACTGGGCAGGATGGCCAGCCTCTGTGATGAAGCCTGTGAGCTTTTTCAAACCGTACTTGAGCGCCTGGAAGGCACTAAAAAAGAGCGCGCCCTATACACATACGGGCTCTGCAAGTTCGCAGCCAATACCGCAAAAACCTGTGTCCATGTAAAGCAATGGCACATCCTGCGCTGTGTTCTCTTCGGTTTGAATGGAGAGTCCGATGTGCGGCATAAAGCGAGGTCGAAACACCCGTATCCCCAATACAAAGCTCTGCAGCCGGAGCAGCACCTGGACCGGAACGTGCTGTTGAGCGCTGTAACGGAGGAGCTGCCGGCAGGAGCGGAAGCAGACGACGCGCAGCTGCGTACCGCGATGCTTTCGCTGGCTGAAAAGGAAATTGAAAACGCCCGGCAGACCCTGCCACTGGTGGCCTTAGACTCACGCCTCGGCTGGGAGCCTACCATGGAGTATGTCTGTGATCCCGCATGCATTAACTGGAAAATCACGGTAACCCGCGAAGCGATGGATATAATAGAACACATGGCTTGAATATGACCTTGATGCTTTAACATTCAACCACACAACTTGCCCACCCCGTGCAAAGGGGTGGGCAAGTTGTGTCAATCATTTTCTGGAGGAAGCAGGCATGGAAAAAAAGTTATGGTTTCAAAACAGCTATCGGCGCAATTTGATTGACATGCATATCCCCGACTGGCATGAATCTTTCTTTTCGCGGTTTAATGCCGCGGACTATATTGAGCACCTGGCCCATGCGCATGTGGATACCGCGTACATCTACGCCAACTCATGTGTCGGTTTATGCAACTGGCCGACAAAAACAGGGCAGATGCACAGGGGTCTGAAAGGCCGTGACATCCTCAAAGAACTGACAAGCGGCTGCCGCGAAAAGAACATGAATGTTGTTGTGTATATCAACATCTGGTCAAAATGGGCTTATGAAAACTATCCGGGCTGGCGAGTCGTTTCGCAGGATGGGAGAGGCACTTTGGAATACCAGTGGAACAGCCCGGGGCGATATGGTGTCTGTTGCTTCAACTCACCATATAAAGATTACGTCCTGGCACTGGTGCGTGAACTTTGCCATGGCTATGATTTCGATGGCCTCTGGGTGGACATGATTTTGTGGCGCAGCATGTGTTACTGCGGGCACTGCAAGGAAAAGTTTTTCAACGAAACCGGTTATGAGATTCCCGCCACCGTAAATTGGGGCGATCCTGTATGGCATACATTTATAAGAAAAAGAGAGGAGTGGAACGAGGCTTTTTATGAAAGCATCCGCTCCTTGGCCTTGTCGATCAAGCCCCATTTATCCATAAGCTGCAATTCATCCTATTATCCGAAGTATCTTATGGGGGAAAGTCTGAAATACTTCAGAATGAGTGATTATACCGGGGGTGATTTCGAAAGCGATCGATTGTCTCATTCATTTGAATGCAAGTTTTACAACAGTGTGACAAAACATAAGCCTTTTGAGTTTCTCAATTCGGTGATGGAACCCAATCTACGCGAACATACCATCATGAAATCGAAGGAGAAGCTGAAAATACTTTTGTGTTCAACCCTCATGAACAATGGCCGGTATGGGTTTATTGACGCGATAGATCCGGCTGGTAC
>JAAYLM010000232.1 GCA_012521915.1 Oscillospiraceae bacterium
AAAACCAAAAGCGATTTGACTTGTGAGAGGGCCAAGTGCCGTGCCGAAAAAAGCTGGTAGCAGATAACGGTTGAACCGTTCGCCACGGTAGCGGGCATAAAGGAAAACACCACCTATGATCGGCCAGATGTTGATGAGTGTTTTTCCAAAAAGACCAAAGCCGCCCACTGTAAATATAGCGGCGATAACAGGGCCGCTCATGCTGACTTTATTGAGCCTGGCGATGGCAATGCAAAGAATCATCAGGATCCCGCTGTTAAACAATGCTTCACCAATATTGGCAACAGCCATGAAATCGGTGATGAGAATACCGGGAACAAGAATCATCGCTCCTAACCCTTGCAGAATTTCCAGCGGAGAATTGAAAAGGAAAGAAAAACCTAAGATCAGCAGACTCAAAAAACATATAATCCAATACTTGGCCTTATCCTGGACGACATGGTAGACCCGGGACTTGCTTAGCGTATCAGCCCGCAGTGCTTTCTCCTGAATGGATAGAATAAATCTAAGCGCCTTGATCATGATCGCCTCCTGTCCTGCTGTATAGATCAGGATGAATGCTCCGCTTCTATTTTATCTTATTGTACTGGCCTGTGGAAAGGATGGGGTGATCACAGCGGTATCCTTTATTTATCCATTAGGCGTTGTTGCTGATTTGGGGTAAATGGTTGGAAAATAACGCAATATGATGTCTGTTGTCCGAAACAGGCATCATTTACCTCAGGCCTTTCATGCTGATGTCATCAGGAGGGAAGAACCAAGTTGAAAACACCCATCAAGGCCAGCAGCGAAACGAAAAGGACGCCGATAATGGAAATGATAAACATGCCGCCGAACATTTTGTTGCGCTCTTTAGCATCCGGCTTAACCAATGCGGTATAGGCTGCCAGCACCAGCGCGCCCAGTGTTGATAGCGGACTCAGAGAAGCTGCGTGAGCGCCATTACTCAGGCTGATCACCATTTCAGCACCGCGAACGCCTTCGACATGTTCAACAATATAGGGAATGGTGGGAATGAGTGTTGGCAGAACGACTCCGGATGTCGAGGAGAACCAGGAAAGAATACCGCCACTCAGGCTGAATAAAGCAGGTGCCGTATTTTTCGTCATCAAGCTTGCCAGCATACCTGATAGCATATCAATACCGCCCAGCAGTAAAACCAGGTTCATAAGCATGCCTACGCCGGTGACGAGTATTAATGTGCTCAGGGGTATGTTGTTAAATGCTTCTTTCTCATCAGTGACACGAAAAAGAAGCAGAATGATGATGGCCAGGAATGCGGATAAGCCAACATTGATCTCAAAAAACAAAGTCAGCACGGTCATCAGCACAATCCCGCCTAATGTAATCAGCTGCTGGTGCGTAAATTTTCCTGTTTCTGTCCGGGCTATAGGGGCTTCTGCTTTAACAGCATACCATTTGAACGCGATATATAAGATGATGGCATAGGATCCCATGCCAATGCATAAACCTAGTAACAGCGGAAGCTCCAACCCACCGATTCCACTTGCTTTTGCGTAGGTGATTGCGATAATCCCTGTGGGGGCGATAGATGAAAACCCGCCTGCACATGCGCCCAGCAGACCAAATGCAGCGAGCTTAATAGGTGGTATATTCATTTGCAGGGCAAGCGCGACCGTGAGAACAGCCATGAGCGCGGAAACAGGAATGGTACCTGGACCAATGGCCGACAAGACAACAGCAAGCAAAAATACAGCGATGGGAATAATGTAGGAACGTTTTCCACATAAAGCGATTACTTTTCTGGCAAGCAAGTCCAGTGTTCCGTTTGTCTGGGCGATACTGAAAAGAAAGGTTACACCTGTTAAAGTGATAAAGAGTGAGTAGTTGAAACCTTTGATGATCTCGGCTTCAGTAATGCCACTGATTTTTCCCAGTATCAGAGCCAGTCCGATGGCGACAATTCCCGTGTTGATCCGTGTGGTAAAGCCGATAACAATCGCCAGAAACAAAAAAATGAGGGATAACAAAGCAAGCCAGTCCATCATCAGAATCCTTTCCATTACAGGGCTCTCAACCTGTTGATGAGCACATCAAACCTGTAAGCACAATATACCAATTCTAATTCTTTTGATCCTTGATGACAAGACAGCGGCAGCATATGCTAGAATGAACATAAAATACCCGCATGTCTTAACGATATGTATGTTTGAAAACCCCCTATAATCATACCGGAAAAAAAGACTGTCAATCAAACAGAGAAGAGTCAGGCAGGATAGCTGAAACAGTGGATGCGTTAATGATACGCGGCTGACCGGATTTGTGGAAAAGGGCAGCAAGACCTGAAGCACAACCGGTCGTCATACACGGGGAGGAAAAGATGGAAACGTTCAAAAAGTTTTTAGCTGAGTTTATCGGTACTTTTGTATTGGTGTTCTTTGCCTGCGGTGTCGCTGCCGTAACCGGATGCAATGGAGAAGCAAATGCGGCGTATGTTTTAACTGCATTGGCTTTTGGCGGTGTTATCGTAGCCATGGCTTATTCAATCGGCAACATTTCCGGCTGTCATATCAACCCGGCCGTATCGATCGCTGTTTGGCTGAACAAAGGCATGAGCACGAAAAATTTCATTGCCTATGTGGTCATGCAGTATATCGGCGCTATTGCCGGTGCTGCCGTGCTGCTTGCCTTGATTGGTAAAAGTAAAGGATTGGGTGCCAATGGACTTTTCGAAAACAACCTTTGGAAATCCCTGCTGATCGAAATCATCCTGACGTTTGTCTTTTGTCTTGCGGTACTTGGCGCAACCAGCAAGCCGGAGAACAGTAAAGTGGCCGGTCTCGTGATTGGCGGATCATTGACTCTTGTCCATTTGCTCGGCATTTACTTTACCGGAACAAGCGTCAATCCGGCTCGTTCATTTGGACCTGCTCTATTCATGGGCGGGGATGCTCTGGCCAATGTCTGGGTGTTCATTGTTGCGCCTCTGGCTGGCGGCATTTTAGCGGCCTTTGCCTGGAGACTTCTAAACATGAAAGGTAATAACGGAAGCGCCCGTTAAGCAATATCATGTTGTGAACAGGCTGTCAGCAGCTCATAAGCTTAGTTCAAAGCGCTGCCTTTCTTCCTGGATAACCATAACCGTTACGTCGGAAAAGGAACAATCGCTGATCTTCTGCTGGAATCGCTCAGTCACCGTATAGGCATAGCCGAAATGCATGGGGAAAAAGATTTTTGGCCGCAATGATTGAATGAAGTAGTGGCCGCCATACCAATAGCTTTCTTTGAGTCGTGGGTCAACCGGGAAAAACGCGACATCAATCCTTAGTGCCCCGATTTGCCCGATGATTTGCTTGAAGTCATTTTCATACGCAACGAGTTCCTCAGGCGTCGACTCGTCAGACCAGTGCCACCAGTTCAGGTCACCGGCATGAAAAAGGTTCAGGCCATTGATTTTGACCAGAAATGAGACTCCCTCATCTGTTGAACCGTAGGTATGAATCTGTAGACCGTTAAGTGACTTGACCTGGCCTGGCGCCAATTGGATAAGCCTGTTGTAAGGCGGACGGGGCGCGATATCGCTGCTGAAGATATACCAGACAGGTTTTGCCAAGCGTTCAAACGCGAAGATTGCGGCATCAAAATGGTCGCGATGAGCGTGGCTGACAAAGATAAAAACCTGGCTGATTTCTGGGTTCTGAATTGCGTCCTTTACGCAAGCTGCATTCCTGGTTTGCTGTTCCGGCCGGCCGGGATCACTGTAGTAATCAAAGAGCAACAGCCGGGATGCGGTTTGCACCATAAAACCACTGTGATGCAGATAGGTTACCGTCAGTTTCCCAGACATCGTTGCTTCCTCATTCCCATAAACAGGTCACACGGAGTTTCCAAGGCCAGTCTGTGCAACAAAGCATGCTTCATACGGAAGTTATCTCGTTTACAGTCTGTCGTTTGCCATTTTACTGATAACAGATGAGTTGGTTTCTCAAGGCTGTCAGATGATCTGGTCATCATTATATCGGGAAACAAGTGCCGAAACAACTTTTCCACTGCATGCGAATGATCCAATAGACGCTGTCGCATGGTAAAATAGAAAGACAGCAAGGAAAGGGGTACCCAGGTGTTTTTATGAGTACACTGGACGATCTTCTAAAGCCCATACTTTTACCTCGTATGGTCACCATTGCCCAACGATTTTCCGGGGACAGCCTATCTGACCCGATCCAGGTTCTGCGCAAGCAGGTACAGGCAAATCCGGCTTATCAGAAGTTAATACCGGGATCACGGATTGCTCTGGCTGTCGGCAGCCGTGGTATAACCGGCCTGCCGGGCTTTGTACGCGAGCTTGTCACTTTGCTTAGGAAAAAGCAGGCATCGGTTTTTCTCGTGCCGGCGATGGGCAGTCATGGTGGCGCTACGGCAGAAGGCCAGAAGGCCATGCTGGCTGCGATGGGCATAACAGAAGCTGAAATGGGAGCGCCGGTTCAAGCAACCATGGATACAGTTTTACTCGGGTATACTGAAGAACAGAAGCTGCCGGTCGTTATGGATCGGCTGGCGCATGAAGCAGATGGCATGGTCATCATCAACCGCATTAAACCCCATGTAGGTTTTACAGGTGCTTACGAAAGCGGTCTCATGAAAATGATTGCCATTGGGCTGGGAAAGCAAAAAGGAGCGGACTATTGCCACAACCTGGGTTTTGGCAGGATGGCGGAAAACATTGAGGCGATTGCCCGGAGTGTTATTGTAAAAGAAAAGCTGCTCTTCGCGGTTGGCCTTGTTGAAAATGCCGTCCATGAGACCCATACTGTTTCCGTTTTAGATAAATGGGCCATTATTTCGGAAGAACCAGCGTTGCTCCAGCTGGCTAAGTCTTTGTTGCCAAAGCTGCCGTTCAAGCAGCTTGATGTGCTGATCATGGATGAAATCGGAAAAGATATCAGTGGGACCGGTTTCGATACGGCAGTTGTAGGCCGTTATCACACCCCATATAAAAAAGGCGGTCCCGATATCACCAGAATTGGCGTGCTGGACCTGACAGAGCGGTCACACGGCAATGCCAACGGGATCGGTATTGTCGACTTTACGACACAGCGGCTTTTCGCAAAGTTCGATCGTGACCAGACTTATCCGAACTCGTTGACAACAACTGTCCCGCTCAGTGTCAAGATGCCTATGGTTCTGAAGAACGATCGACAGGTTGTCCAGGCAGCTATAAAAACATGCAACATCACCGATAGAAGCCAGGTCAGGCTGATCCGCATCAAGAATACGAACCATCTTGACTGTTATGAAATATCGGAAAACCTGACGGAAGAAGCCGCCTCATGCCCCAATGTAAGCCTCTTATCAACACCTCACGACTGGCCTTTTGATGAATGGGGCAATCTATTGTGATCATGGATCTGAAAATATAAGCAAAAAAACAAGGAGGAAGTGACATGCTAAGAGAAGACCTGAGAGAAAGAGCTTTACTGCCTGTATTGATGATGCAGGACGGACTAGTAGCTACAGCAGCCCAGTGGCCGCGGCGCAGGCCGGAGCTGCTCAACGTACTGGAGGAAAATATCTACGGATACACACGACCAGCGCCAGACACTGTTTATGGTCAGATCGGCGAAGAGAACAGTGCGTTTCTGGCTGACAAAGCAATTTTCCGCAGGATTAACCTGCGTTTTACCACCCCAAACGGCGGTTTTTCCTTCCCTTTCAGCCTCGTCTTGCCTAAATCAGAACAGCCTGTCCCGCTGATCTTGCATATCGCTTTCCGCCCGGATTTGCCGGACCGCTACATGCCTGCTGAAGAAATTATTGACCAGGGCTTTGGCTTGGCCTATTTCTATTATATGGATGTATCACCGGACAGCCTTGATGGTGATTATAGTCGCGGTTTGGGTGCCTGTTTCAGGAAAGGTGAACAGCGCGATCCTGCGGCGTGGGGCAGGATCGGCCACTGGGCCTATGCGGCCAGTCGTGTTATGGACTATCTTCAGACGCTTCCGGAGGTTGACCATCGGTATGTCAGCGTGGCGGGACACTCCCGTTTAGGCAAGACAGCACTTTGGTGCGGTGCTCAGGATAAGCGTTTTTTCTGTTCAATCTCCAATGATTCCGGGTTTGCCGGAGCTGCGGTCGCTAAAGGCGGACGGGGTGAAAAAATTAGTGATTTCATCCGCGCCGGCAGCTGGGACTGGTTTTGCGAGCGGTTCAAGACCTATTTGGGGCAGGAAGATGACCTGCCATACGACCAGCATCTGCTGTTGGCCTGCATTGCACCGCGCCGGATCTGTGTCGGCAGTGCTCAAAAGGATATCGGGGCAGATCCAAAGTCGGAATTCCTTTCTTGCCTGGCGGCCAGTGAAAGTTACCACCTGCTTGGCCTGCAAGGACTGGTTACACCGGATCAGTACCCTGAGCCTGGCACACGTCTGCACGAAGGTGAGATAGGTTATCATTTGCGTACAGGAACACATTTTTTCAGCCGTACAGACTGGCTGGCCTACATGGCCTATCTGAAAAAGCACATGAACCAGGCACCCGTTTAAACGCAGAAAAAGTTGTCTCAGGCTCGTCCTGTGTGTCTCTGATGTTGAAACGAGATTAAAAAGAACGGCTGTTTCATAAACAGCCGTTCCTTACTTGGTTTTACGCTGCGCGCAAGCACCCGGTCAGCATTCCTTAGCTTTCAGCCGATGATTTTTTCTATAGCAGCGCGGTCTTCATCCGATAGTTCGATTTTTGCAGCCGCGGCGTTCTCTTCCAGCTGCGCCAGATTGGATACAGCAGGTATGACCGGACCCATACCCGGCAAGGTCAACATGTAGGCCAGGACCAGCTGTACCAGGGCTGCATTTTTCCCTTGTGCGATTTCGTTGAGCGCATTGAGCTGGCGGATAACCTTCTGGTCAAGATAACGCTTATCCTTCTGGTCAAAGAGCCTGTCACCCGAGCCCACCTGATCCGGCTGCAGATACCGACTGGTCAGGAGGCCTTCTGCCAGAGGGCTCCAGGCGACCATGGCCAGCCGGTTATCCGCGCAGTACTTGATAACGCCGGCATGCTCAGGTTTTTCACCTTCCAGAATATTGTAGCTGTTCTGTACGGCACAGACTTTTGCCCGCAGCATCGGACCAAGCTGGCGCTCAACCTGCTGATAATGCTGCAACTCCGTGATGCTGATATTGGACACAGCAAAATATCGGACCAGATCTTCCCGGATCAGGTCGTCGACAGCCAGAATGGATTCTTCCACATCAACCTGATTGTCCGGGCGATGGAAGTAAAGCAGGTCAATGCTGCTGGTGTTCAGGCGTTCCAGGCTGGCATAAACAGCTTCCTTGATGTTAAGGCGCGACAAACCATAATGATTGGGGGTGCGGCCGTCCATAAGGCCAGCCATTTTGGCGGCCAGGACAATATCACGCCGCTTGTCTGGATGATCAGCCAGCCAGCGCCCCAACACACGTTCTGAATTGCCGGAAGAGGCGTTATATCGATTAGCAGTATCCCAGAATGTTACACCCAGCTCATAGGCGCGGTCGAGTATCTCCATCGATGTTTTTTCATTAACCCGCGATTGATCTCCTGTTTCCGGATAGCCAAACTTCCAGGTGCCCAGGCCTATGACACTGGCACGCAGGCCGGCATAGCCTAACTGGCGATAGGGCATACCATTGAATTGTGTGGCCGCAAAGGG
>JAAYLM010000233.1 GCA_012521915.1 Oscillospiraceae bacterium
ACTTGCACTACTGAAGATGGCCGGAAACAACGCGGTTGAAGCTCTGCGCCGCCATACCTTACAGGGGGGAAGCCGTCAGACGGCTCTGCAGGAAACATTGAAGCTCCTGGCGGAAATCCTGGAACTGCCACAACAGCCGCATCGTATTGAAGCCATCGATATTTCCCATTCAGGGAAAGATGATCGTGCGGCAGGTCTGGTGGTTTTTCTGGACGGACGGCCAGCTCGCCGCCAATATCGCCGATTCCGCCTGGATCAACTCAGCAACCCGGATGATTACGAAGCAATGCGCCAGACCTTGCGCAGACGCCTGCGCCATCTCGACGATCAGGATTTCGGCAGCCGTCCCGACTTGATCTTGGCAGATGGCGGGATCGGCCAGGTTCAGGCGTTGAGGCAGGTGCTCCAGGAAATGGACCTGACCATTCCGGTCGCCGGCATGGTTAAAGATGAACGCCATCGCACAAAGGGTCTGGTTTTTCCTGACGGCCGGATTGTCAACCTGCGTGCTCCTGCCTGGCCTAGCGGCAGCCTGGCACTGGCCGACGGCGATGCCGGCGGCCGGTCAGACGATTGCGATGATGCCATCTGCCCGGAAGAGCGCCTGGCCATGCTGCGTCTTATGACCGCTATTCAGGATGAAGCCCACCGGTTCGCCGGACAGTATCGCGCGAGCTTGCAGCAAAAACGGCAGATCCGCTATAAACTGGAAAATATCCGCGGCATAGGTCCAGCCAGGCGTCGCCTGCTTCTCCAGCGTTTCCAGACCATCAAAGGTGTAGCTGAGGCCAGCCTGGAAGCTTTGCGTCATGTTGACGGTCTCGGCGAAAACGCCGCTCAGGCTGTTTATCAGCATTTTCATCCTACTGGGGAGGAGGAATAAACCATTGGCCTTGTTTGCCATAGCCGATCTGCACCTGGGCTTCGGGGTCAGCAAACCCATGTCTGTTTTTGGCGCGCACTGGGACAACCACGCACAGCTGATCGCCACACACTGGCAGACGGGTATCACGCCAGAAGACACGGTTTTGGTTCCCGGCGATATTTCGTGGGGCATCAATCTTGAGGAAGCCCTTCCGGATCTCAGCTGGCTTGATCGCCTCCCCGGAAGGAAAATCCTGATCCAGGGCAATCACGACTACTGGTGGACGTCGCTGGCCAAGGTTGAAGCGCTCTGCCAGACACATGATTTACGCTCGCTGCATTTTTTGCGTAACAAAAGCATCATGGCTCCTGATGGTGTGCTGATCTGTGGCACCAGGGGCTGGCTGCTGCCGAACGATCCGGATTTCGGCACGGCTGATGAGAAGATCTATCTGCGTGAAGTTGGCCGCCTGAAGCTGTCGCTTGAGGATGCTGCCCGACGGAGAACGTCTGGCCAGAATCTCATCGCCTGCATGCATTATCCACCGTTTGACCGCAATGGCGCACCTAGCCTCTTCACGGAGCTGTTGTCTGCATTTTCCGTGGATTTGTGCGTTTATGGCCATATTCATGGTCTTGACCAGAGCGCAAAGCGCCCGGAACCATCCGGGCAGGTGCGCTACAGTCTGGTGGCCGCAGACTATTTGGCCTTTCGGCCGGCAAAGATCTTTCCTTGCGCGGGCAACGGTCTTGTTATATAATCAATAGACTGCAGACGTATAAAAGAAAGGCAACGAACAGATCATGAGCGCCAGTATGACCGGATACGGTCGCGGAGAAGCAGCTGATGGCGAGCGCCGCGTCATTGTTGAAATAAAATCGGTGAACAATCGATACTGTGATATTCAAACACGGCTTCCCCGTTCGCTTGCCGGACTGGAAAGCAGGGTTCGGGAACAGATCGGCCAGAGGGTGACACGCGGTAAAATAGACGTGTTCATTTCAATGGATGATCACAGTTCGGATGCCGGCAGGGTGCATTGTGATCTGGGGTTAGCCCACGCCTACGCGGATGCGCTGCGCCAGATCGCTCAACAGGAAAACATCCCTGACGGTTTGAACGCGGCCTTGATTGCCCGCTTCAATGATGTCATCCAGACAGAACAGGCCGAGGTCCCCCTAGATGCGGTTAACGATTTACTGGCAGACGCCCTGCACGCAGCTCTCGACATGCTCTGCCGCATGAGGCAGACTGAGGGAGCGCGCCTCAACGAGGACATACGCCAGCGGACAGTGACGCTGGAAACGTTGCGCGTTGAAATCGCCCGGCGGGCTCCTCAGGTTGTATCAGCTTACCGTACGCGCTTATTCGAGAGGATCAGAGAGTTGCTGGGCAACCAGGCAGAGGAATTGGTCGGCAGGGAGCGCCTCGCCACGGAAGTGGCTTTGTTCGCGGATAAATGTGCTATTGATGAAGAAATCGTCCGTCTGCACAGTCACCTGATCCAGCTGCGGGACACCGTCAGCCTGGGCGAGCCAGTCGGCAAGAAACTTGATTTTCTCGTACAGGAAATCAATCGTGAGGTTAATACGATTGGTTCAAAGGCCAACGACCTGGATCTGATCAATCAGGTGGTCGCCATGAAAAGCGAGGTTGAGAAAATCAGGGAACAGGTTCAGAATCTGGAGTGATTATTCTGCTCGCCAGCAGACCCAATGAAGCCATGCTTGCCAGCCCGGTAAAGACAGGCGGTCAAAGGAAGGAAAAAACAGCTGCAGCCATATGGAAAAACCATTGTTTCTGAAAATAGGGTTTAACAATCTGGTATCCAGCCAGAGGATCATCGCGATCGTTAGTCCGGAATCAGCGCCTGTCAAGCGTCTGATCCAGGATGCACGTGACCGGGGCAGCCTGATTGACGCCACCTCTGGCCGTAAGACGAGAGCCGTTCTGATGATGGACAGTGATCACCTGGTGTTGTCCGCTTTATCCGTCCATGATCTGGAAATGGCCGAACAGAAACAGGAAGAGGAGAACCAGTCATGAGTGAAGCAGCACGTCAGGGGCTGGTTATCTGCGTGTCCGGACCTTCTGGTGTCGGCAAAGGGACCATCATACGTGAAGTAATCGCCCAGCGGCCACAGATTGCCCATTCCGTATCCATGACCACCCGACCGCCCCGGCGCGGGGAAAGGGACGGTATAGATTATCATTTCAGTGATCGTGCGACCTTTCAACATATGCTGGAAAACGCGGAAATTCTGGAGTATGACCTTTACTGTGACCATTATTACGGGACGCCGCGTCGGCCTTTGGAACAGACCATCGCGACTGGACGCGATATGATCATGGACATAACCGTTCCGGGATCGCTGGCAGTCATGAACGCTTTCCCTGAGTGTATCACCGTCTTTCTGCTGCCGCCGTCACTGACTGTTCTGGAGCAGCGGCTGATCAGACGCGGAACGGAAACAGAAGAAAACTTGCGCCGTCGGCTGCAGAAAGCCCGTGAAGAAATTGGCATGGCTGATCATTTTCAGTATGTTGTTGTGAATGATGACCTGCAAGAGACGGCACAGCGCATACTGCACATCATTGATTCGGAACACTGCCGCTATCACCGTATAGCCGGCATTGAACAAACCATACTGGCTCGCTGAGGCTTGATAATAAACAGGAGGACCTGATATGCTGGTCAAACCCCCTCTGGAAAAACTGCTCCCCAAGGTTGAGAACCGTTACACACTGGCCATACTGGTGGCTAAAAGAGCTCGTCAGCTGGTTGACGGCGCCCTTGCGCTGATGCCGTCTGAATCACCCAACTATGTGTCTGTTGCCTGTTTTGAACTGGCTTCGAACAGGATCAGCTGTGTACACGGCCAGGTGAACCCCTATATCCCGCTGCGACCAGAGATTGAAGCGGCCCGGTTGGCCGCGAAACATGCAGCTGCTCAGGCTGATATGGCCGACGCAGTGAAAGAAGAACTGGAAAAAGCGGTTCATCTGGCCGCTGAGCCGGCGGATGAATCGGATGTCAGCCTGCTTTCGGAAATGTTGATGAAAAATGACAACGAACCGGATGACATCGACCAACAGTATGATGAAGCCAGCGAGACCGCCGATGTCGCTGATGAAGCCGGAGCCGATCCGGCAGCGCTGGCAGACAATGCGGATGATCTTGTTGACAGCTCAGATGAGGCTGTCCGGGAACCGGTGGAAGGTCCGGAGGATGAAGACTGATGCCTGGTGAATTAAGCATGGAGAAAATTGTCGCCCTGGCGAAAAACCGTGGTTTTATCTTTCCCGGGTCAGATATTTATGGTGGCCTGGCCAACGCCTGGGATTACGGCCCTCTTGGCGTTTTGCTGAAGAACAATGTCAAAGCAGCCTGGTGGCAGAAATTTGTTCAGGAATCACCTTGGAACGTTGGTGTCGATTGCGCGATCCTCATGAATCCGCAAGTCTGGGAGGCTTCCGGCCATGTCGGCGGGTTCAGCGATCCGCTGATTGACTGCCGCCAGTGCAAATCCCGGTATCGTGCAGACAAGCTCATCGAAGATGATGCCCAGCTCAAACAGGAAGACCTGCAGGTCAGTGGCTGGAGCAACGAGCAACTGGTGGCAGCGATCCGCGACCGTGAGATCAGCTGCCCATCCTGTGGTGCGCGCAACTTTACAGATGTCAGGCAGTTCAACCTGATGTTCAAAACATATCAGGGTGTCACCGAAGACAGCAAAGCCGAGCTTTATCTCCGACCGGAAACCGCCCAGGGCATTTTTGTCAATTTCCGCAACATCCAGCGAACAACACGACGGAAAATCCCCTTTGGCGTCTGTCAGATCGGTAAAGCTTTCCGCAACGAGATCACACCGGGCAATTTCACCTTCCGCACGCGTGAATTTGAACAAATGGAACTGGAGTTTTTCTGTGAACCGGGCACAGATCTGGAATGGTTTGCCTACTGGCGCAATTATTGTTATCAGTGGTTGCTGGACTTTGGCCTGCACCCGGACGAACTTCGCGCCCGGGACCATGCCGCTGAAGAGCTGGCCTTCTACTCACGGGCTACGACAGATTTTGAATTTCTTTTCCCCTTCGGCTGGGGTGAACTCTGGGGCATCGCAGATCGCACAGACTATGACCTGAAACAGCATATGGCGCATGCCCGGGAAGATTTATCCTATTTTGATCCGGTGACCAACGAAAAGTATGTCCC
>JAAYLM010000234.1 GCA_012521915.1 Oscillospiraceae bacterium
CCTGACTGATGATCAGGGCTATCTGGCCGATTATTTGTTTCGTTCGTGAAAATCTAGTTTGATGACGTCTGGGCAATACCAATGCCCAGGCGTTTTCTTAACTGGATATGGCGGTGTGTCGGTTCATAATCGTTTGGTGCACAGAAAACTGGATCACAACCTGACAAGAATGATTGTCATTTTCCGATCTCGTTCACTGGATAGCGTACGTGTTGCCATAATAGCAATGCTGCCGAAACATCCGGTGGTGGGAAAATTGTCAGAATAAATGATAGAATACAAAAGTAAAGCGTCGGTTATGGCATCTTGTTGCATGATTGCGGCATACATTTTCTCAGTCATGTATCTGTTCTCATGACAAGCATAGCCGGAGCATGTTTGCGGCATAATCCTATTTCAGCGCTCTGGCTGAAGGACAGGCAGGTACACGTAATGTTGATGGTTCGGGATCGATCTTTCTATAAAAGGCTCCTCTTGCTGGCAGCACCTCTGGCGCTGCAAAACATTATTACGTATTCCGTCAGTCTGGCTGATAATATCATGGTCGGTCAGCTTGGTGAACTGGCCTTATCCGGAGCCTATGTCGGAAATCAATTGCAGAACATCCTGCATATGCTGGTTATCGGGCTTAGTGCCGCCTTAATGGTTCTTGGCGCCCAATTCTGGGGCAAAGGTGATGCCGCCAAAGTCCGTTCCATCGTCGGAATTGCTTTGCGCTTCGCGTTTGGTGCTGGTTTTCTGCTGTTGATCACCACGCTGGCAATACCTGACGGTGTGCTTTCCCTTTTCACGGATGACGCAGCGGTCATGACAGAGGCCATGACTTATTTCACGATTATCCGGTTCACATATGTTTTTTTCTGTTTGACACAAGTCCTGGTCGCGTCCCTGCGTTGTGTGGAAACAGTGCGCATTGGCATGTACTTGTCCATCATGACTTTTGCAGTCAATGTTTCCCTGAACTGGATTCTGATATTTGGTAACCTGGGCGCTCCTGCACTGGGTTTGCGTGGGGCAGCGATCGCCACACTGATTGCGCGTATTCTGGAAACATTCGTGATTGTTGTCTATGTCCGCTTTATTGACAAAAAGCTGCTTTTGCGCCTGCGCGACCTTATGCATACTGAAAAAGAACTGCTCGCGCGCTTTTTCCGTTACGGTATGCCGGTCATTCTGGGTGATATCTTCTGGGGCATCAACCTTGCCATTCAGGGCGCGATCCTCGGCCGTCTTGGTGCTGTGGCTCTCGCTTCTGCCAGCATAGCAAATGTCCTCTTCTCGATCATGAGTGTTGCGGTATATGGCACCTCCGGTGCTACTGCAATCATCATTGGGCAGACGGTCGGCTCCGGTGACCATTCACGCTTGCGTCTTTACACGCGAACACTGCAGGTACTATTTGTTGTGATAGGCCTGATTTCCGGTCTGGCCATCCTGGGTGTACGCCACTTGGTGCCGCTGATTTACGATCTGGAACCGGAAACACTGCGATCAGTCCAGGCGTTCATGATCGTTCTGGCATTCATGATTGTCGGCACGTCCTACCAGGTTTCCTGCCTGACCGGTATCGTCCGGGCCGGCGGTGCCACGCATTTTGTGCTGGTAAATGATCTGATTCACATATGGGGTTTTGTTCTTCCAGCAGCTTCGCTGGCGGCTTTTTTCTTTCATGCTGAGCCGGTTGTCGTTTTTGCCTTGCTCAAATCAGATCAGTTTCTCAAGTGCATTGTCGCTTTTATCAAGGTCAACCGCTTTCGCTGGGTCAAAAACCTGACCCTCGACCAGCCCGAAACAGCAAAAGCACCCGGAACCTGAACCATGCAGCACTAAAGAAAGCAGGTGGCACGAATGGCTTTGATCCCTCCGTTACCCGTTCGCATCGTCGTGGCTGGCTGCGGCAACATGTCCAGAGCCTGGATCGACTATACGCTGAAGCGTCAGGACTGTCAGATTGTCGGCCTGGTCGATCCGGATCCAGAGGCGATCCGCCGTACCAAAGAGGCCTATGCCTTAACAGAGGTTCCAACCGGGCCGGACCTGGCAGCCGTTATTCGCGACAGTAAGGCTGCGCTTGTCTATAATCTGGCCATACCGGCTGCCCATTATGACATCACCAGGACAGCCTTTGCTGCCGGTTGCGCCGTCATGAGTGAGAAACCGCTGGCGGAAAGCCTGGATCAGGCAGACGACCTGGTTGCCAAAGCCCGTAAAAACAATCTTTTTTTTGCTGTAATGCAGAATCGCCGTTATCTGGAACAAATTCGTTCCTGCCGTCGCCTGATCACGGATGGTGTTATTGGCACACCGGGTTATTACGGCGCTGATTTTTACCTTGGGCCGCGCTTTGGGGGGTTCAGGGATCTAATGGCCAGTCCGCTGCTGCTGGACATGGCCATCCACACGTTTGATCAGGCTCGTTTCCTTAGCGACACCAGGGCTTTGTCTGTCTACTGCCATGAGTTCAATCCACCCGGATCCTGGTATCAGGGCAACGCTTCCGCTGTCGCGCTCTTTGAACTGAGTGATGGATCAGTCTTCTGTTACCGTGGTTCCTGGTGTGCGGTGGGCTGCCAGACCAGCTGGGAAGCAGACTGGCGCATAACCGGCAGCAATGGAAGCATACGCTGGGATGGTCATACCATGCCCTGGGCTGAGATAGCGGCTCCTGAACCAGATCAGGGCGTAAGAACCTTCCTTCCTGAGTTAAACCGCGTTGATGGGGCAGATGTCTGGCATGGTCAGGAGCGGCACGCCGGGTGTCTTGATGAAATGTTCAACGCTTTGTTGTCAGGCCGGCCGGCTGAAACGGATGGAACAGACAACCGACACAGCCTGGCAATGGTCATGGGTGCAATAGAAAGTGCCAGGACAGGTCGCAGGTTATCGCTTGCCTGAGCAGGCGGTTTGGATCGATGTAGCCAGCAGCTGCCTGTTCTTGCGATTGCTGGAGGATCAAGGTACCATGGTTGTATGATGAGAATCAGGCAGGATAGGGTCAAGTAAATTAGTCTGGAAAGGAGATGAACGGCATATGATTGAAGGCAGAAAAGCCGGCGATCACGGTCGCGTTATGCGTTATGGCATGGTTGGCGGTGCCCCTGGTTCATTTATCGGGAGGGGGCATCGCGCGGCCATCAGTCTGGAAGGCTGCGCTCGGCTGGTTGCCGGTTGCTTTTCCCAGTCAGAAGAAAAGAATCGCCAGGAAGGCCAGCAGCTGGGTCTGGATCCTGAACGGGTCTATGCAACATTCAGCGACATGGCGCTTGCTGAAGCAGGCCGAAACGATCCGATACCCGACCCTTGACATGGGCATAGCCGGTGTCAGGTTTATTGAAAGCTGCGTAGCCAGCTCCCATCAAGGCGCTGTATGGGTTGATGTACCAGCGGATTAACCAGTCATAACTGTTTTTTAGTCACGAAAACTATGGGCTGCGTTTATGAGCAGGCCACAATCAATGCAAGAGGTGAGAAGTATGACAAGACCTGTAACCCTGTTCACCGGCCAGTGGGCCGATCTGCCCTTTGAAGAAGTTTGCCGTCTGGCAGCGAAAATGGGCTTCGAAGGCCTGGAAATTGCTTGCTGGGGTGATCATCTTGATGTAAGCAGGGCAGCAGCCGATCCTGAGTATGTAGCCGGGAAAAAGGCTATTCTGCAAAAATACGGCTTACAGTGCTGGGCCATCGGCAACCATCTGGCAGGGCAGTGTGTCGGAGATCGATATGACAAACGTCTGGACGGCTTTGCCCCTGACCAATATAAAGGCGATCCCAAAGCCATCCGCAAATGGGCTATCAAGGAAATGAAGCTGACCGCACGGGCTGCTCAGGCCATGGGCTGCTCTGTCGTCACTGGCTTTATGGGCTCACCAATCTGGGCTTTCTGGTATTCATTCCCGCAGACGACAGAAGAGATGATCGAAGAAGGCTATGATGAGATTGTCACCCTTTGGACACCGATCCTGGACGAGTTTAAACGTTGTGGCGTCCGCTTCGCCCTGGAGGTTCATCCAACTGAGATCGCCTTCGATTTCTATTCCGCGAAAAAACTCTTCCGGGAGAAATTTGCCGGCAATAACACACTGGGAATAAATTTTGATCCCAGCCATCTGGTCTGGCAAGGAATAAAGCCACATCTGTTTATTCGTGAATTCGCTGATAAAATTTATCATGTTCATGTCAAGGACGCCCTGGTCAATACAAGCGGCACAGAAGGCATTCTGGGTTCTTTCCTGACCTTCGGCGACCCCCGGCGCGGCTGGAATTTCGTCTCACCGGGGCATGGCAGTGTGGATTTTGAGCGCATGACTCGCGAGTTGAATGATATTGGTTATGACGGACCGCTGTCTGTTGAGTGGGAAGATAGTGCCATGGAGCGTGTTTTTGGCGCAACTGAAGCCTGCGCGATGGTAAAACGCATCAATTTCAGCCCATCTGATGTCGCTTTCGATAAAGCACTCAAGAAATAATGGGTTGACTGGAAAGTTTTTTTAAAAAGCACCTGAGTCCGCCGGGCTCAGGTGCTTTTTTCGGGCTGCAGCGATGATCTTTTTGCTGCTTGAGGTTTGATAAAGGATTGAATGATTGGGTGAAATTGTGCAGGAGCACTTCTCGTCCGGCGGCCTGCGGGAGATTATCCATAACGGCCCTTCTGCTTGTAATAGAACACAGCCAGCTGGGTGCGGTCCCGTAAACCCAGTTTTTCCAAAACGATTGAGATCTGGTTGCGTACCGTTCCTTCACTCAGGTAGAGATGGGCGGCAATCTCTTTGTTGTTCATACCTTCCGCAACCAGACGAATCAAATCGATTTCACGTTCAAACAAGCCAAAGGCTATAAAATCCGGATTTTGCGGATCGCTGACCAGTGCCGGTATTCTGGCCATGATGTCATCTCCAAAGACCTGCTGGCCGGCATGGACAGCCTTGATAGCCGGTACGATACAGTCCATGATAAAGGCACGATGACAATGGTGACAATTGTCATGCTTAGGCTGTAGTCCAAAGGTAAATCGTGACATGTATCACTTTAAACCCGGCGGATATCCTGTCATGATAAATCTGGAGCTAAGAGAAAACAGGATATTCCTGTTCTGATATTGGAAAGCGGATAAGGAGGTTCCCATGATTGTAAAAGTGGATCAACTGGTTAAACGCTACGACGAGCTGGTCGCTCTTGACCATTTTAGCCTGGAGGTTGATGAAGGTGAGATCTTCGGTCTGCTCGGCCCAAATGGTTCCGGCAAGACCACTGCCATTAATTGCATGTTGGCTTTACTCAAATTCAGCAAAGGTACCATTGAGCTGTTTGGCCAGCCTATGCGGCCGGACGCCTATGCACTCAAGCGGGATGTCGGCATCATCATGCAGAATGTCGCTGTGTTTGAGGAGCTGACCGTTCGGGAAAATATCAATTACTTTTGTGGTCTTTACATCACGGACAAGAAAAAGCGCCATGAACTGGTCGATGAAGCCATCTCCTTCGTCGGACTGGAATCTTTCAGCCGCTTTTATCCTAAAAAACTGAGCGGAGGCTTGTTGCGGCGACTTAACATCGCCTGCGGGATTGCCCATAAGCCTAAGTTGATTTTCATGGATGAACCGACAGTCGCGGTTGATCCTCAGAGTCGCCACAGCATCCTCGAGGGCATCCTTGAACTGAACCGGCAGGGGGCCACCGTGATCTATACCTCACATTACATGGAGGAAGTCGAGCAAATCTGCAGCCGCATCGCCATCATGGATAAGGGGAAAATCATTGCCAGTGGAACAAGTGATGAACTCAAGGGTATGATTCGCACCGGCGAGAAAATCACAGTCGAAATAATCAATCCTTTTCCTGAACTGGGCCATGATATCGCTGCCTTACCCGGAATTCTCTCTGCTGAGTGCATAAA
>JAAYLM010000235.1 GCA_012521915.1 Oscillospiraceae bacterium
GGTGTCTGCCGCCTGCTTGAACAAGCTTGCGTCAATGGTGATCAGACTGGATAACCCTACTCCTTCTGCAGCAAGGATCGCCCGTCCATTTTGATTGCGGTCAACGATGGCCAACGTCCGGTGTATCGACGCGCCCAGCCGGTGCAGACCCGGAAGCCAGACCCTTATGTAGCTGGATGCTTCCGTAACAAGATCTGCCACATGCAGGGCGGTTTGGCCTGCTAAAGCCTGTGCCTGCATCTGCTGGCCGTTCTGGCCACCGGCATCGCTCCAGATCAGGGTTCCGTCCTTGAAAAGGCTGACATGAGGTTTGTCCAGCAGGGTGGCGGCGCAGAAGGAAAAAAAGAAATCGCGCCTGGCACCACCGGAAATAAAGTCGCAGCGTTCATCCGCCAGATAAGCAGCCACCCCGTCCATCAACTGGCGATAGCGCTGGTCGGATGCGTATTGCTGCATTACCTTTTGCTGCAGCTGCGCTGTCAAATCAGTCCGGTCATCGGTACTGTCAATAAGGTTCAGTAGATTTTTGGCTTTTTGCTCACCGCCAAAAAGAAAGTGTGTGTTGATATAGTAAGGGCCAAATGTGCCCGATGTGTACCAGAAAGGCTGATCGGCAGCGGCAACACGCAGAGCCCGGGTGGCAAACAGCCATTCGATCAGTTTTTCTTTTGCAACAATCTGCATAGAGCCTCCATTATTGAGCCGGTTCAGCGGATTAGCCGGATGATCAAATCCTGCTTTACAGCCTTCAGTTTATCATAAGTCAGCCACACTGCCAAAAGAATGCCTGCACCCTACCAGTAGCGCAGTGTGCCGCTGTAAGCGCTTAGGGTGTTCATGTCTTCTGTTCTGGCGATCTGGACCATCTCGTCCAGAATCTCCAGGCAGGCCGCCGGACGGATCAGGCTGGCTGTACCAATTTCCACCGCTGAGGCGCCGGCAATCAGAAACTCGATAGCATCTTCACCGCTCATGATCCCGCCAACACCGATGACGGGTAGATCAACCGCCTGGCTGACTTCCGCCACCATGCGCAAGGCTACTGGTTTGATGGCCGGGCCGGACAGCCCGCCTGTGTTGTTGCGCAGAACGGGGCGGCGGCTGCGGCGGTCAATGGCCAGACCCAGCAAAGTGTTGATCAGGACAACGGCGTCAGCACCGCCAGCAGCAGCAGCCTGGGCCATTGTCGTGACATTGGTGACATTGGGTGTCAGTTTCGCCCAGAGCGGGTTGCTTGTGACGGCACGCACCTTCTTGAGCAGGCGTTCAATCTGAACAGCGTCACTGCCGATGAGCATACAGCCTTCATGGACATTGGGGCAGGACAAGTTCAGTTCAATCGCGTCCAGTGGCTCATCGTCCAGACGGCGGCACATGGTCACATAGTCATCTTGCGTCTGGCCGGCAACATTGGCGATCACAGCGCAGCCCTGGCGCCGCATAAAAGGCAGTTCTTCTTTTATAAAATGATCCAGCCCAGGATTTTGCAGGCCGACGCTGTTGAGCATGCCGCAGGAGGTTTCAGCGACCCGGGGTGGCGGATTGCCGGCACGTGGCAAACGGGTCAGCCCTTTGCTGCAGATGCCACCCAGCCGGGACAGATCCAGCCAATCAGCCATCTCGCGTCCAAACCCGAACGTGCCCGATGCGGCCAGAACCGGGTTCTGAAGCGTAACAGAACCTATTGTGACGGTTGTATCAACCGTATTGATCAGCTCTCCCATACAACCTCCTCCGCAGAAAAAACCGGTCCATCCACACAACAGCGCGCGTAACCTGTCTCCCCCGCTTCTTGTTTCACCTTGCAGGCGCAGACCAGGCAGACGCCGATGCCGCAAGCCATACGTTCTTCCAGAGATACCTGACAGGCATAGCCATGCTGACTGGCTATATCAGCCACAGCCTGCATCATGGGTCTTGGGCCGCAAGTCAGCACCGCGGTACTGTCTATGGGTGGCAGCTGTTCCAGCAATTCCTCCAGTGCGAGGCCAGCATGGCCCGGGATATCCAGGTCACCCGCATCGGCTGCAAACAGGGTGCGGCAGCCCAGCTGGCTGTAGGCTTCACGCAAGACACTTTCCTCTCGAGACCGGTAGCCACATACCGCCAGGGCCTCGATTCCCCGTTCACGGCAGATCTGCTGAACGAAATAGAGCGGAAAAACACCCGTTCCACCGCCAACCGTGATGATGCGTTCATAGCCATCCAGCATAAAGCCGTGGCCCAGCGGTCCCAGCAAAGACAGATGATCGCCAGCCTTCCGGCCGGAAAGCCAGAGTGTGCCTTCGCCCTGAACGCGGAAACCCAGCTGGATGAGACCTTATATCCGGTCAGCTGACATGATGCCGATCGGTCTGCGCAGCAGTTTTTGGCAGCTTGCCTGGACAAACTGGCCTGGCTGAGCCGCAGCTGCTATTTGTGGTGCAAACAGTGTCAAGACAAATGTCTGTTGGTTGATCCGTTCAATCTTCTGGATTTCGGACAGCTGTTCCTGGGCTGCCATTTTGTTTTCAAACATCGGTCGATTCTCCTATTTTTTCAGCATTTTGTTTTGCGGCGGCATTTCATGCAGGGGCAGATGGTTATGCCTGGTCGCGGCAACGCGTTCGGCAAAGGAGGAAATCTCACACGGTTGGAGGTCGGCAGGCTGCAGGTTTCGTTCAAGGCATTCAGTTACGGCTACCAGCGTATCCAATGATGTGATCGTGGCAATCCCGTTTTCGCTGGCATGACGCCGCAGACGGAATCCATTGAAACCGCTGAGCATGGCGGAATGGGTCTCCGTATTGATCAGGAGTCCGGTTTTACCTTCTTTAAGCAGGTCCAGCACATCCGGTTTTCCTTCTTCAACTTTACGCACCCCATTGCAGGGAATACCCTGCCGGATCAGATAGCTGGCGGTGCCGCCTGTGGCGCAAAGGGTATAGCCAAGCCGATAGAGGCGGTCAGCTAAAGGCACAAGATCCGGCTTATCACTGTCACAGACGCTCAGCAGAATAGAACAGCCTTTTTCCGGAAAACGAAAACCTGAAGCCAGAATGGCCTTGTTCATAGCTTCACTGTATAAGGGCGATAGGCCAAGCACTTCGCCTGTGCTCTTCATTTCCGGCCCCAGGCTGGTGTCGACTTCCTGCAGTTTTTCAAAAGAAAAGACCGGTGCTTTGATGGCATAGACAGCGGGGTAGCGGGCATAAAGGCCAGTGCCATAGGGAAAATCTGCCAATTTTTCACCCAGCATGATACGCGTCGCCACGTCCACAATCGGTATACCCGTCACCTTGCTGATGTACGGCACTGTGCGGGAAGAACGCGGGTTGACTTCGATGACATAAATATCGTCATTGTACAGGATAAACTGGATGTTGATCAAGCCGATCACGTGCAGCGCCCTGGCTAGTTTTGCGGTATGGTCAACGATGATGTTTCGCACACGTTCGGAGATATAGGCAGGAAAAATGGAGATGGAATCGCCTGAATGGATACCTGCCCGTTCCAGGTGTTCCATGATCCCGGGAATCAGGATCGTCTGACCGTCTGACACCGCATCGACTTCCAACTCAACGCCTCGGAGGTATTTGTCAACAAGAATCGGATGTTCCTGCTCGACCAGATTGATGATGCGCATGTACTCATGAATTTCTGCGTCACTGTACACGATGGCCATACCCTGGCCGCCCAGTACATACGATGGCCTGACCAAAACGGGATATCCCAGGTCTGAGGCAGCATCAAGCGCCTCTTCAACTGTAAAAACCGTGTGCCCCCGCGGCCGCAGGATACCGAGGTTTTCCCGAATGGCATCAAAACTTCTGGGATCTTCTGCGGCTTCGACATCATCAGCAGACGTTCCCAGAATCGGCAGCCCTGTTTCAGCAATGGCCTTGATCAGCTTGATGGCTGTCTGCCCGCCGAACTGGCAGATGGCTCCGTCAGGCTTTTCCAGCTCGATGACCGCCCTGACATCGTCGGCTGTCAACGGTTCAAAATAAAGACGGTCAGATGTGTCGTAGTCAGTCGATACGGTTTCCGGGTTGTTGTTGATAATAATCGCTTCGTAACCCAGCTGGCGCAAAGCCCAGACTGAATGGACTGAACAGTAGTCAAACTCAATGCCCTGGCCGATCCTGATCGGGCCGGAGCCCAGCACCAGCACCTTGCGGCGACCTGTTGGCACCACTTCGTTGGCATCTGCGTACGCTGCATAGTAATACGGTGTCACAGCCGCATATTCACCAGCACAGGTGTCGACCATCTTGTAGGCAGGCAACAGGCCGGACGCCTGGCGCGCATGCTTTACTTCCAGACGCCCCAATCCAGAGAGCCGGGCGATCCAGGTATCGGTGAAACCCTGGCGGACTGCTGTTTCCAGCAATTCAGTCGCTGGCTGGCCGCCAGCGGACAGTGCTTGCTCTGTTGCCACCAGGCGTTGCATTTTTACGAGGAAAAACTTGTCGATCAAGGTAGCTTTGTAGATTTCTTCCAGCGGATAAGCGCGGCGCAAAGCCTCGGCAAGAACAAACAAACGCATATCGTCTGCCCGGCTGAGGCGCTGCCAGAGAACCTCGTCGCTCAGACCGGCCAGCGCCGGCAGCAACAACCCCATGATACCCAGCTCCAGAGAGCGGATGGCTTTCATGAGTGATGCCTCAAAGGTTGTGGCGATCGCCATCACCTCGCCAGTCGCTTTCATCTGCGTTCCCAGGGTGCGCCTGGCCTGCGCGAACTTGTCAAAAGGCCATTTGGGGATCTTGGTGACGATGTAATCGAGCGCCGGCTCAAAACAGGCACTGGTTGTCCCTGTCACTTCATTGGCAATCTCATGCAGCGCATAGCCTACAGCCAGGCGTGTCGCGACTTTGGCGATCGGGTAGCCGGTTGCCTTGGAGGCCAGAGCGGAAGAGCGTGACAGACGCGGGTTGACTTCGATGACCGCATATTCTTTTTCTGTGGGATGCTGGGCAAACTGAACATTGCAGCCGCCGATGATGTCCAGCTCTCTAACGATCTTGAGGGCAGCTGTGCGCAACCGCTGGTACTCCGGGTCGGTCAAGGTCTGTGCCGGGGCTACGACAATGGAGTCACCTGTGTGCACGCCCACCGGATCGAAATTCTCCATGCTGCAGATGGTGATGGCGTTGTCATATGCGTCGCGTACGGCTTCAAACTCAATTTCCTTCCAGCCGGCGATGCTTCGCTCGATGAGCACCTGGTGCACCCTGCTGGCGTTGATGCCGCCGGGTGCAATATGCCGCAGTTCATTCGCGTCACCGGCGATGCCACCGCCGGTGCCTCCCAATGTGAAGGCCGGGCGTACAATCACCGGATAGCCGATGGCTTCTGCCAGCTCAAGGCTCTGCGCGACAC
>JAAYLM010000236.1 GCA_012521915.1 Oscillospiraceae bacterium
ATCTTTGAAGTGTTCATAATCTCCCGCCTCCGAAATACGTTTTACCAAACTGTAATCCAAAAGCGTGCTAATGATGATTCCGGTTTTTCCTTCCGGGGCAAGGGTACTATCCCGTATCACCGGACAGGATATTTCATAGGTTGTCCGTTCAAGGTAATCCTCTGTCCAGCGGAACAAATTACCCTTGCTGTCATGGGCGCTGTCTTCCCAACCAATCATTGATGACAGGCCCTTGGTGCTTGGCGTGTAAAACATATGTGCACCGCACCGGTCTTCGAAGTAGATGCTGCTCTGATTTACGCCGAGAAAAACCGTCAAAATCGAATCCCCGCCGATACTTTGTTTGGCCAGAGTTTGCTGTTTTTCAAAGTTTGTGGTGCTCAGGCCGTTTATCCGGTCATACAAGGTCTTTTGGTTTGCAGCCCAGATCAGTTTCCCATATCCAAAGACCTCGCCACTTTCCAGCTGGATTTGGTGTTCCTTTGCATCCACGTGACTAACTCCAGCTTCAGTCAAGATTTCCCCGCCTGACGACAGGATATATTCCGTCATTTTCTCGGCAAGGACACCGGTCCCTCCGATTGGGTAGGAGTAATCCAGATACAAACTGAAATAACTTAAGGCAAAAAATGTCGGTGTTTCCTGGAAGAAGTGCTGGGTGATCATATCGATCAATGCTATGTTTTTTGTAAATCTGCCAAGATATGATTGAATCGGCTCATCAAGACGACTTGCCTTTCTGATATTTCGCTGGTACCGGAAAAACCATGGTAGTAGTGTTTTGGTGAGATATTGTGAATCCATTTTCTCCATAAACAGCGGATTGTCGATGCCATATAGCACATCCATATAGCCCATGACCTTGCGAATTTCTTCCTTTATTTGATTAATGTCTCCCTCATTATCCGGTAATATAGTCGTAAGCATGGACATATAGTTATCCAGGCTATCTTGTGAGGTCAGTTTGACTGATCGATCGGCAATACCGATGGAAACCTGATTTTGCTTACACTCCATATCTATTCCCAGGTCTTTGAGCATTGGAAAAACGATCCCTGAATTTTCAAAAGCGCGAATGCCGCCATCAAAAGCAAACCCTTGATGCCAGAAGGTATCAACCAATCCGCCGGTTTTTTTCCTTTTTTCGCACACCAGTGTCCTAAAACCATATCGGCAAAGATATGCTGCACTGGTCAGGCCGGCTAGCCCACTGCCTACGACGATAGCGTCATATTCTTTTTTCATGATGTCACCCCTTCGATGAAGGCAATGGCCTCTCGAATTTTTACAGCCTGACCATTTTCAACAGAACAGATGCAGCGAGCCTCAAACTGCTCCAGCATCAAAGCCTCGGATGATGATTCACTCCAGCGCTTTTGGGCACCTGCAAAGTTACCAACCGCTATCCGTCTCATAATCCCTCTGATGTCTGTATTGTTTCCCTTGGTACAGCTTGGATGTTCACAAAGCCGACAGCGCATCGCCTCTCTCATAACATTTTTCTCATTTTCATCATAGTTTTCATATAGCATCTCAGAAGTAAACGGCTTTTCAACCATCCTAACAAAGTTCTTCATGCCAGATTGGTATACAAAGGGTTCCTTGCCAAGTTTTTTAAGCAGAACATTTGCTGCTGTAAGCCCTGAGGTCGTGACCGTCGGTGTTCCTGTTCCCATTACAGTAGATTCACCGC
>JAAYLM010000237.1 GCA_012521915.1 Oscillospiraceae bacterium
AGTGGCCGTGGCACCATCAGTTTCCGCATGTATCCTGAAGGCTTCCTGTCATTGTTTGAAGGTTGGACAAAAAACTTCGCTTCGGGCGCGACAGCCACCCGTCCCCTGGGCTTAAGCCTGATCATCCTCTGGATCTGCAGTGGTTATTCCACGATGACGCTGCTGATCAAGGCGATTCTTTCGTATCAGGTCATCTGGTTGATCATTGCTGTTCTGTTTTACCTGCTCTATGCTGTCCTGATGGGACGTCTGGGGAAACGCTGCGGTCAGTTCCCTCTTTTTCTGCCTCTGTTCTACCCAATTCTGCTGATTTTTTTTACACTCGTTTTTATCAGGTCTCTCATTCAGACCAGGCTGCTTCACACGGTTCGCTGGCGTGGACGAAAAATCAGACTGTAGCAGCAAGCAAGGAGGTTCATTATGCGTCTGTGGCATCTGCCGGCAATCTGGACGGTCCTGCTGGATTTTCTAGCCTGGCTTCTGATCCATGTCAGTCTGTCCATCATAACCCAATCACTCCCGAACCGTTTTTTTATCCGGGACGGCGCTTTGTACCGCGGTCGCTTCTGGGCACAGAACGGACAATTCTGGCAAAAACACTTGAGGGTGCGCCGTTGGAAACGATTTCTGCCGGATGGCGCAGCCATTTTTAAAAATGGCTACAGGAAGAAAAATCTGAACAACAGCAGCAAGGAAAATCTGTCAGCCTTCATACGTGAATCTCGCAGGGCAGAGCTGACACACTGGCTCTGCATGCCTTTTGCCCTGTTGTTTTTTTTCTGGAACCCCCCTGTCGCAGGCGGAATCATGATCCTGTATGCCATACTGGCCAACCTGCCTTGTGTCATCACCCAGCGGTTCAATCGGCCCCGTTTTCAGCAAACCCTACAGCATATGCTGTCACGGGAAGCAAACGGCCAGACCACAGAAAAATCAGGATCAGCTGCCGGCCAGCTTCTGTAATTCAATGTAAAAAAACTTGCCAGGAATTTCTGCCCGCAGTATAATGCTGGCGAAACATCGCCGGCAGCCATTTATATCATGCAAGATCGGAGCCAGTAATGACCAGACGTGCAGAAATAAGCGACAGGCCAATTGATCGGGAAGAACCCATAAAGGGTCAGCAGCGCATGCTGCTGCTTAGCTGGCTGACATATTCCCTTGCCTATACCCTGCGGGTTAACATTGCCGTAGTCATCCCGGCCATCGTCGTGACATACGACTATACCTATACTCAGATGGGGCTGGTTACCAGTCTGTATTTCACCACCTATATGGGCGGTCAGCTGATTAACGGCTACCTGGGCGACAGGGTCAGCGGCAAGTTGCTGATCATTTGCGGTCTGGTCACCTCGGCACTCTGCAACCTAGGCTTTGCCTTGGCTTCTTCGTTCGCCATCATGGCCTTGTTTTGGGCAGCGAACGGACTGGCCCAATCCATGCTATGGGCACCTCTGATGAAGACCTTGTCGGTGTGGTTCCACGGCTATCAACTTGAGCGTGTCTCTTTTATCATGGCCTTAACGGTCATCATCGGTTATGCTTTCTCCTGGGGCCTTTCTTCTATTGTGACCGCACAGCTTGGCTGGGCATACGCGTTCTATCTTCCTGCAGGTCTTGTTCTGGCTTTTTCCGTATTGATGATCTTTTTTTTCCGTAGTAAACCGGTTGAGTCACTAGACACAACCAAAAACGCAAAAACGAAAGCTGATCAGAAAGATGGCGCTTTGCCGCTCCTGCGCTTCATACGCCTGATCCACCTGCCGGGCTTGCTTTTAATCGCCTTCACCCAAGGGGTCATCCGCGAAGGGATCAGTATCTGGTTTCCTACGATTGTCGCGTCATCCGGCCGGTTCACGGCCGGTTCGCCCTGGCTGATCCTGGTCATTGTCCCGCTGATCAATTTTTGCGGTGTTCTTTTCGTACGTTATGTCAACCGCTTTCTCAAGCGGGACAGCCAGCGGACACTACTCTTTGTCTTTGTACTGGTCACGCTGACAGCACTCGTGCTGAACCTGATGAACATCAGCTGGTTCTGGCTGGTCCTGCTGATTATCATGTTACTGCTTTCCCTAACTTATGGCCTGACACCCTTATTAACCTCAGTTATTCCCTTTCAATACGCGCATTTCCGCAGGGTTTCCCTGATGACTGGGTTGATTGATTTTTCCATTTACCTGGGTGCCGCTATCGCTGGTATCGCCTCAGGCTGGATCGCGGACAACCACCCTTGGAATCGTGTCATGCTGCTCTGGCTGGCAGCAGCTCTGCTGGGGCTTATGCTTGCTGTCTGGCAGTTTTTTAAGCAGAAGAACAACCCTTCGTCCGAACAAAAACTGTACCGCTGATGCCAGCTCATTCCCCAAGTCGGGTCACTTCGGGTCACTGACGGGTCAAACAAGATAAATTGACGGACAGCCATATGCAGGGTATCATGCGGAGAGCATGACAGGAAAGACAGGCAGGTGCCCTATGAAGCCACGAGAACGCTTTGACCGGATTTTAAATTTTCAACAGCCTGATGATCGGCTACCTATGCTCGAATGGGCATCCTGGTGGCATCTGACGCTTGATCGGTGGCTCCAGGAAGGATTGCCGACTCAGGCAGACCCACGTCAATCGAACAGCCTGCGCCAGTCTTTCTCTTTTTTTGGTCTTGATGAAATTTACTGCCTGTCAGCGCCCCCGATCGGCAGTGACTGCCCGCGTCCTGTCGCACACGGCAGGGGTATTCTGAAAAGCATGGATGAGTACCTGAAGCTGCGGCCATTGCTTTACACTGAATCGTCAATTGAGCAGCTCTGCACTGCAGCCTGCCAACTTAAACCCCGACATAACAATGGTGAGATCGTGATCCGGCTCTGGCTGGATGGTTTTTTCTGGTATCCCCGGTCATTGCTGGGCATAGAAGCGCATCTTTATGCCCTGTATGATCAGCCTGACTTGATAGAACTTATTAATTCGGATCTGGTAGCCTTTCATCAGCGCACCCTAAACGCCCTGCTGCCTATTCTTGTCCCTGATATGGCGGGTTTTGCGGAAGATATGTCCTACAATAAAGGCCCCATGCTGTCAAAAAACCTGTTCGACCAGTTCATCAGCCCCTGTTACCGGAAGCTTGTCCCCCGGTTGAAAGATGCCGGCATAAAGGTTTTTGTTGACAGCGACGGACAGGTTCATGACCTCCTGCCATGGCTGATCAGCAGCGGCATTGAGGGCATCTATCCACTTGAGCGACAGTCAGGTGTTGATGTCAGCATGATTCGAGCCCGATATCCGGGCTTCCTGATGATGGGAGGTTTTGATAAACGTGTTATGCATTTGGGTGAATCGGCCATCCGGGCAGAATTCGAGCGTCTGCTGCCCGTGATGCGCAGCGGCGGCTATATCCCTTCTGTAGATCATCAAACACCGCCCGATGTGTCCCTGAAAGACTACCAGCTTTATTTAGCGTGCTTCCGTGAATATGCCGGGAAAACAATCAAAGCATAATCGCTGCCCAGCCCTCCTGAACCAGCTACAGCGGAAGCTGTTTTTTTCGAAAGACCAGCACGCTGCCGCTAAACAGCAGTAATGCCGCAAGGGTATAACCCAGGTTGCAAAACCAGACGCTTTTCCCCTGAACCAGATCCACCGGATCATACAAGCCATAAATAGATAAACGCTGCAGAATCTCTGCCTGCTCAGAAGCCCCACCCAACATATTCATCAAGAGGAAAGCTATGGGAATGGCTGAACCGACACCCAGAGCCGATCGGCTGTCATTGAACAGACAGGAAGCGAAAAAGCAGATCATCATGACCAACAGATTCAGTAAAAAAGTCGTTACGTTAAGTTGAAAAAAAGCAGGCACATCAAGGAGTCCCGGCAGGATCAGGGCAGAGAAGAAAACACCTGTTCCAAAAAGGACAACAAACAATGCCAGCAAGGATAAAATGGCATAGGCACCTTGAGTCAGGATGATTTTGCTACGGGAGTTGGGTGTGGAGAGCAGGTAGGCAAAGGAATTGTTATCGACCATCCTTGCCACCAGCCGGTTGCTCAGAAGGATGCAGTAGACCATGGGGAAGCCGAACATCAGAAGGCCATAAAGCCAGCTGGCCAGATAACTGGTAAAATCTGTGATCAGGCTGGAAAAACCCATGGCCTTCATCAGATCAGCAGGAAATAAATCAAGCATGGACATGAGCTGTTCTATATCATCAGGATTGAACATCCAAACCATAACCGCCATGTACATCACCAGAACAGCTGAAAAAACGATCATGAGCATATAATTCTTTTTCAAATTCATCTTAAGCAGCGTCAGGCTCAGCATGTCATTGCTCCCTTCCATAAAATTGCATAAAGACATCCTCCAGGCTTTGCGTTTTTACATCAATATCCAGTATGGTCAGCCTTGCCAGTACTTTTATCAGCTGATCGACTTGTCTGCCCGTAATATACACTTCCAGAGTATCTGCGTTGAGATGATTAACCTCATAACCTGCTGACTGCAACATTGTCCCTGCCTGGTCTGGATCTTCTGGTTTTATCCTATATCCTTTGCGCTGTTTACTTTTTAATGTCTGTATATCTGACTTTGCTATGATCCGCCCGTCTCTGATAATGAGAGCGTTATCGCAGGTGCGTTCAACTTCTTCAAAACTGTGACTGGACATCAAGATGGTCTTTCCCCGCTCCCGCTCTTCTAGAACAAGAGAAACAAAGCGGCTTTGCATCAGAGGATCCAGCCCGGCCGTCGGTTCATCGAGCACCAAAACAGCCGGGTCGTGCATAAAGGCGGTGACAATCCCCAGTTTTTGCTTCATACCTTTGGAAAACTTCCGGATTCTTCCCCTGGGGTCCAGATCAAAACGATCCAGCAGCTGCTTCTGTCTGCTGTTGTTTCCAACGCCACGCATAGCCTGCATAAAATCAAGAAATTCATCGCCATTCATGTGATCAAAAAACGAAATCTCTCCGGGGATATATCCGAGCCTGTGCTGAATTACGTCAGCCTGGCGGATACAATCCAGACCATCAATAAAGCACGAACCGCTGTCCGGTTTCATGAAACCCAGCAGTGCCCTGATGGTTGTTGTCTTGCCGGCTCCGTTTGGCCCCAGATAACCCGTCACCTCTCCCTGACTTACCTGGAAGCTCAGGTTGAAGACGCCTTTGCCGCTGGCATAGGTCAAGGTTACGTCATTCATTGCAATCATATTCGTACGCCCCGCTGATCGTCCTGTTTTCTGATCATCTATTGTTCTATTATAGCAGTCTGCGCCTGTTTTTCTCTTATCTTCCCTGCTGTTTTCCAACTGTCCGTATGTTAGAATTGAAATAATTAACAAAACAAGATCCTTGATTTCCCGGACATTAGGAAGAAGGCTGCAAATGAGCAAAAAACTGATCATCATCGGCGGCGGTATTGCTGGCCTGACCGCCGGTATCTATGCCCAGCTTAATGGATTCAGCAGCAGACTGTACGAACAGCATACCGTCCCCGGCGGGCTCTGTACAGGCTGGGATCGGCAAGGTTTTCACATTGATGGCTGCATACACTGGCTGACCGGTTCCCGTGAGGATACACCGCTGGGCAAGGTCTGGCGGGAAATCCACGCACTCGATCCGGACATCCCGCTGTATCAGCCGGAAAGTTTCGCGGTCGTTGAACACGAGGGTGTAACCGTCTCTTTATATAGCGACCTGACTCGGATGCGCCGTCATCTGATCGAGATATCCCCTGAAGACCGTGTGGAAATTAATCATTTTTGCGACGCGATTGCAGCGATGGCCGAACCCCGGATCCCTTTGCGCGCACCGGACTTGATGAACCCGTTTGAGA
>JAAYLM010000238.1 GCA_012521915.1 Oscillospiraceae bacterium
AGACAAACTTATCAATACGTTACAGTTATATGATAAGTCCCCTGATGATTTTGGGTACTCGGTCGATATAACGGATGAAGATGAGTTTGATTCGTTCTTCACCGGAGAAAACTCTGATGAAGGTTAACCGTAGTTCCCGGGTATAAATTCTAACCACGCAACAAACTAAGCACGACCATAGCCTGAAAACATGAAATTTTCAGGCTTTTTCATTACGCTCTAGTATTTCCGGCAGTCCTGCGGTATAATGTAGGTAGCATATATTCTATCTACATCGGAGGTTGCCGCCATGCATATTACATACGATGTGAAAAACGATATTGAATATGCCAAGCTCTGCACGTCAAAAAGACAAGGCAAAAAAGTCAACAAAACCTATACAAACCTGGGCAGGGTGCTCGATCGGGAAAAAGGGGTTTATCAGAACCGCGAGCGGGGGGTTTATACGTTTTCCCTCGAGCATGGTTATGGGAAAGCACCTGCCGAGTTTGTGCCTTGCGGTCAATCCAGCATGGGAAAAATGAAGCTGATCCTTGATTTTGGCGACAGTTATTTCGTTGACGCGTTTCTCAAGCAAACAGGATTTGACAAGGTCATTGACGAAATCGGTTATGGGAATCCGGATACCCTGAAAGCGATGCTGGCCTACTATGTGCTCTGCAGCATGGCCAACTGTCATGCTGCAGACTGGTTTGAAGGCAGCTATGCCAGAATCCTCTATCCGAAGGCCAATCTGACCAGTCAGCGGATCAGTGATTTCCTTGCCGCAATCGGCGATGAATATTCCTATCGGGAGTTTTTCAAGGCATATCTGAAATTCGTCTTCCACACCGTAGACAACATCGCGGAGACGGGTGTTTTAATCGACAGCACCGGCTTGCCCAATGACGTCCATTTCCCGCTCACAGCGATCAATAACCACAATGGAACGATCAGCAACGAAGTACGCCTGATCTATGTGACCCAACAGGATACGGGCATGCCGATTTATTTCCGCTATTGTCCGGGCAATGTCGTTGACACAACCACGCTGATGCGAACCATGGCTGAGTTGAAAGAAAGCGGCATTAACACCAAGTTTGCGATCCTGGACGCCGGATACTACACGGACGATAATATCCGGGAACTGTACAAAAGTCAGGTTTCCTTCATCACCAGGTTGCGCGAAAACCGCACCCTTTATAAAGAACTCGTTGCACAGCATCTGCCGGGTATTGAGGATCCAAAGAACTTCGTCAGTTACAATGGCCGGTATGTCTATGTCACCTGTGTTCCATGCGAACTGGTTGATGGCTATAAAGGATATGCCTATATTTGCCTTGACATCGAGCGCAAATCCATGGAGACACACAAGCTGTTTCAGCGTGCCAAGGATCATAAGCTGAGTGACAAGGAAGTATATGAGAAAATGCAGGATCAGGGCATTTTTGTTCTGATCGCTTCAAGGCGCATTGCCAAGCCGAAAATACTGCCGACCTATTACATGCGCCAACAAATCGAGCAGATCTTTGACATCGGCAAAAATTACGCGGACATGCTGCCTATCCGAGTCCAAAATGAAGATACCTTCCGGGGACACTTGCTGCTGACCTTTATGGCTACGGTTGTCTGCAAACAGGTTCAGGACAAACTGCTGCAAACAACGTTCAATCCTATATCGATGTTCCTGAACCTGCGCAACCACAAATGCAAAGTGTATGACCGTGCGGTCATTACTCAGGAAGCGTTCAAAAAAGCCAATGACTGCTACAAACTCTTTAAGATCAATTGCCCTGTCAGGATCCCGATCAATTAGATTGTGGGTAGAATTACCGCTAGGGAATTACGGCTAATTTAATGTCGATCATCAGTAATTTATAAATGTAGTCAGTCAATAAAAATTATTGTATTTTAGACAAATTGTCTTCAAGTTGATATTCCTTATAAATTTAC
>JAAYLM010000239.1 GCA_012521915.1 Oscillospiraceae bacterium
GTACAAGCAGATCCTCTCCGAACATGGGAATGTTGACAAAGTCGATACCATAACGGGTTGTGAACACCCCTGCCGGGTCTTCATAACCCATGGTGCCGCCAGTGGAGAAGGCATACCCGTTGTCACCTTCCTCTGCCCAGGAGACCGTCTCTGAACGGCTGGCGATATCCGCAGGTATGTACCCTTCGTCGTACCATTCAGCGGCTGTTTTATAAAGCAGCTTGTAGTACTCGTTATCATATTTTGAGTAGACTTTGAAGGTGTCATCACCATAGAGGACCATGCCATCCGTGGCCAGGAAGTTCAGGGAATTGGTATACATGGAATATTCATCAACCTGGCTGACGCCCATACCGATGGTTTCTGCATCTTTTGCTTCCTTGAGCAGGCGGGTAAGGACGCCAAGGTTTTCCTGCCGTGAGGCGATTGACGTATCAAACTGGTTTTTCACGAAGACCGAAGTCAGGTCTTCAAGGATGTCCGGGGACACTGAGTCGGCGACCTGCTTACGCAGGTACATTGACCAGCGGTTCGCGGTCAAGCCTTGCCATGCCGGTATAAAGTAGAGCTGTCCGTCTGAGTTTCTGTGCAGATCCAGAATTCGATCGCCAAAATAAGAAACGATGTTCTGCCCATGGTCATCAAGATATGGATCCATGGCCAGGATTGTGCCATCGTTCGCGTCGTCCGCCATCGTACGGTACCAGCCGTACCAGGAGATGTCAATCGTTTCTCCGGCTGCCAGGGCTTTGGTCCATTTCTCATCATACTCGGCAAAGGTCAGCAGCGTCCAGGCAATCTCGGTATTGGGCAGATGCTCTGCTATCTGCTGCTGCAAGTGCGCATGTACCTCGTCGGTGTCCTTCTGTTTGCCTTGGCAGCCCATCCAGAACTGGAGTGTAACCTGAGGCAGTGTATCACCATTTCCAGAAGCATCAGGTGCTTTTGTGGTCCCATCTGTCTGGCAAGCCGTGAGCAGAGATGCCAGCATAAGCAGAATGAGTACGGTTGCAAGCATTCGTTTTTTCATGGTCTTCTCTCCTTTTCTTTTTTGGTGGCAGACTAGCCTTTGATCGCACCTACAGTGAGTACTGAAGCGAAGTATTTCTGAAACAGCGGGAAAATGATTAACATTGGACCAGCTGCAAGTACACACATGGCGTAACGTAATGTTTCCATTGGCAGTCTCATGGTCTGAACCGCTGTGATCTGCGATGCTTTTCCGGATGCTGCCAGATCCATGAGAAACTTGGCTTCATTAAGAATGCGTTGCAGCAGATACTGCAGCGTATAGAGCCTGGCATCGCGTATATAGATCAGGCTGGTATTCCAGTCATTCCACTTTGTGACCAGCATCAGAAAACCAACCGTGGCAAAAGCCGGCGTCGACAGGGGCATGGCAATACGCAGAAAAATGGTAATTTCACGGGCACCATCGATTTTGGCCGATTCAAACAGGGATTCAGGCAGGTTCTTGAAAAAGGTGCGGATGACCAGCGTGTACCAGGCACCGCCGGCAAGCCCCGGCAGGATATAAACCAGAAAATTATTGCCCAGCCCGAAGATGTTGGTGTAAACGATATAGGTGGGGATCAGGCCGCCGCCAAAAAGCATGGTGAAGAATACAATAAACGTAACCGGTTTTCGGAAAGAAAAAGCAGACCGGGAAAGCGGATACGCAACCATACCCAGCACGAGGCAGCTGCCCAGGGTGCCGATCACAGCCTGTGCTGCCGTGATAAAGTAGGCCTGCAGCATTTGTTCCGGGCTGCGCAGGGCCATGTCATAGGCTTCCAGGGAAAATTCAGTCGGTATCAGGTGATAACCTGCATTGACGATGGTCGTTGAGGTGACCGATTTTTCACAGGAAAAGGAAATGGATATCACCAGCAGCAATGGCAGCACGTAAAGCAGGGAAAACAAGGCAAAAAAGATATGAATGACGATTTGGCTGACACGGTTTCCTTTTAGATTAGCCACTTACCTAACCTCCATCATTAAAACATGCTGTTTTCCGGACTGATCCTTTTGACAATCGCGTTGGTGATCGTTATGAGCAAAAGTCCGATAACCGACTGCACGAAACCGACTGCGCTGGCCATGCCGTAATTGCTGTTCTGCAGACCACGGAATACATAAGTGTCAATAATATCGGTGGTCTCATAGAGCAGGCTGACATCACGTGGTATCTGGTAGAAAAGGCCGAAATCACCCCGGAAGACACTGCCCATGGCCAGAATAGACATGATGGTCATCAATGGCACGAGGCCAGGAATGGATATATGGTAGATCTGCTGAAGACGGCTGGCACCATCTATTTTCGCGGCCTCATACAAGGACTCGTCAATGCCGATCAAAGCAGCGAAGTAAAACATGGAACCCATGCCGATGCTCTTCCACATGTTGACAAAAATCAGGATGCCTGGCCAGTGTGAGGCTTCCATATAGACATCAATGCGTTCCAGCCCGATTGCCTCACGCACCTGGTTGAATAATCCAAGAGACGGATTGAAAACCGCATAGGTGATGTAGCCGACGATAACCCAGGAAAGGAAGTTGGGAAATATCATCGTGGTCTGATAATACTTGATGGCCCGCCTGTGGGAGGCGATCTCATTGAGCAGCAGGGCGATGATAACATTGAGCACCAGACCGACGACGATGAAGGTCAGGCTGTACGTGACCGTATTGCGGATGATACGGCTTAATTCAACAGATTTGAAAAGAAACTCAAAGTTTTTCAGCCCGATCCATTTGCTGCCCCAGATGCCCTGGGCCAGCTTGTAGTCCTTGAACGCCATCAGCAAACCAAACATGGGCAGGTAAGAAAAGAGAAAATAGCAGATCAAAGCAGGCATGCATAACAGCAGAAGCTCAAAGTTTCGCAAGAACATGCCTTTTTTATAATTGCTTGGCCGGGTAAGGCTGTTAAGATGAAGCGGAGATTTTTTTATTTTCATCATAATACTCAATTTTTAATCGCCTCCGTTGCGTCTTCTATAGATATTATGCACAAATTAATCTGTCCTGTACATTCTAATATTTCGACTAGAAAGTATACTCATTTGACTTTTTGTCAGATAATAAAAGATTTTTCCTTAAATTTTTTATTTTTTGCACAAACCAGTAAAGTATTGGCGCCATGCATCAAGTCATGTCCAGCGGCGCCAAACCCCGCCCATACTCTCTGCAATCCATCAGGCAGAGAAAGATCACATTTGCCCGCACTGCGCAGAAGGAAAATCTGCCGAAAGCCTTCAGGCCAGTTGCTTCATGATCCATGCCTTCTTGGCCGGTTGACATGAAGTTGTCGAAAACATCACTGTTGCTGTACATTGACCCTGACTGGAAACTGCTTTATGCTGACAGAGGACGCTAATTTTCCTCTTGATTCAGTTATGCCAACAAAGGAGATATCAGCCATGCCAAATAGAATGAC
>JAAYLM010000240.1 GCA_012521915.1 Oscillospiraceae bacterium
ATCCTGAACCTGTCGAGGTGCTCGTTCCCCAGGTTGATGAGAATCTGTGTACTGGCTGCGGGGCTTGCGCCCGGATTTGCCAGTTCAACGCAATAGCGGTTGTTCGCGGAAAAGTATTAATGTTTCCGGAGCTTTGCCACCATTGCGGTGCCTGTGTACTGGTTTGTAAACCAGACGCACTGACTGAAGTAACCCGCTGTATCGGTCAAATTGAGCAGAATGAGGCAGGCAGCTTTATCCAAGGCCTGCTCAATATTGGAGAGCCAAGCGGGCTGCCCATTCTGGATGCCATTAAAAAGCGACTGGATCCTGACCAGCCTGTTTTGCTTGATTGTCCGCCAGGCACCGCCTGTTCCGTTGTAAAAAGTCTGGATGGAGCGGATTTTGCCTTGCTGGTTACTGAGCCAACGCCCTTCGGTTTGCATGACCTGACAATGGCAGTTGATCTCGTTACCCAGATGAACCTGCCGGCTGGCGTGGTGATCAACAAGTCCGGCCAGGACGATGAAATGATTGAGTCCTTCTGCAAAAAACGCGGCCTTCCTGTCCTTCTGAGGATTCCGTTCAGCCGGTCTATCGCGGAAAACTATGCAAAAGGCTATCTTCCAGTCGATACAGATCCTCTTTGGCGTGAGCGCTATGTTGATCTTTTCGATCAGATTCGCGAAAACTTTGCGACGCACGGTTGCAGTCAGGGTCAGCAGCAAGGAGGGAAGGACTCATGAAGCAGGTTGTTCTGGTGAGCGGAAAGGGTGGAACCGGCAAAAGTACCATTGCGGCTAGCCTGGCTCAGATGATTGAACGTAAAATGCTGGCTGACTTGGATGTGGACGCGCCAAACCTCCATTTGCTGCTCAAGCATGATATACGCCATAAAATGGATTACTACGGTGCGAAAGTGGCGCAGATAAATCCGGAAAAGTGCATTGCTTGCGGACGCTGCAGGGAGACCTGCCGTTTTGCGGCGATATCCCCTGACTATATCGTGAATCCATTAGCCTGTGAAGGCTGTGCTGCCTGTACGGTTGTCTGTCCGACAGAGGCCATTCAACTCAATGAGGTTAAAACAGGCGAGCATTATATCTCAGATACATCCTACGGCACCTTTGCCCACGCTAAATTGGCCATTGGCGCCGAAGGATCCGGCAAACTGGTGACGGCGGTACGCAAGAGCCTTTTTGACTATGAAAACGGAGAAGACCTCGTTTTACTAGACGGCTCACCTGGCATTGGCTGTGTCGTGATCGCTTCCATCACGGGTACTGACACTGTTGTAGCCGTCGCAGAACCGACCCGTTCCGGTTTGCATGATCTGAAACGAGTACTTTCCGTTGCCAGCCATTTCAGGGTGCCGGCCTGTGTCTGCATCAACAAGTGGGATCTCAACCCGGCTATCAGCGATGAAATCGCGGATTGGTGCACAGAACATCATCTTCCTGTCATCGCCCGCTTCCCCTTTGACGGTGCTGTTATGGAAGCATTGAAAAACAACATGACCCCTCTTGAAGCAGGTGTTCCCGGTTTTACAGACGAATTGAAGCGCTTTTGGACAGCGCTTCAGCAATACTTAAAAAAATAACCTATCCACACTGTGCAGCGGGAAACCTTTTCAGGCCCTGCTGCCAGACAAGCTGAAACGTATGTGGGAAGTTGTGTTAAAAAAGCATCACGATGCAGTTTTCAGACGGCACTTTTCTATAGATAGCCGGTCATGAAAAAAGGAAGGAACAAGAACATGGCGGAAAAAACTCAGGATTTACAGGTTGACACGCACCCGCTTAATGAAATACGCCGTACCATCGCTGTTTTAAGTGGTAAAGGGGGTGTGGGCAAATCATTGATAACAGCTCTGCTGGCAACATACCTGCAACGCAGCGGCAAGTACCGGGTAGGTGTGCTGGACGCTGATGTGACCGGACCCTCTATTCCCAAAATGTTTGGTGCGGACAAGTTTAAACCGCGGGGCAGTGATGAAGGGTTGTTTCCTGTACATACACACAGCAACATACAGCTGATGTCCATTAATCTTCTGTTGGAGGATCCGACAGCTCCTGTGATCTGGCGCGGCCCGATTCTGGCCAATACAGTCAAGCAGTTCTGGCGTGATGTGATTTGGGGCGACTTGGATTTTCTTTTGATTGATATGCCGCCGGGAACTGGAGATATTCCACTGACCGTGTTCCAGTCCCTGCCGATTGATGGCCTTGTCATTGTCACATCGCCGCAGGATCTGGTTTCTCTCATCGTCAGCAAAGCCATTCACATGGCACAAATGATGAAGATACCCATTGTCGGACTTGTAGAAAACATGAGCTACACGACTTGCCCGCATTGTGGACAGAGAATCAACCTTTTTGGTATTGGACACAGCAAACAGGCAGCTCAAGAAGCCGGCATCCCGTTTCTGGGTGCCCTGCCAATTGATCCTGAGCTTGCCACACTCAGCGACCGGGGCCAGATTGAGCGTTTTCACAAACCTTATCTGCAGTCTTGCCTGGAGGCTTTAGAAAAAATACCGTCGCGCTACCAGACATTCAAAGTACCAGATTTGACTCCGGCAGATGACGAAAAAGAAATTTTGTCTGACGAATCGGACACAAGAAAACAAAGTGACGACTCAGGAGGTTCTATGAAAAAGATTGCCATTGCATCAGACAACCAGGTGGTATCAGCCCATTTCGGCCATTGCGAAGGTTATACGCTTTTCACAGTTTCAGACGGTTCAGACGAGTTCGAAAAGCAGTATTTGCCAAATCCTGGTCATAAGCCCGGATTTTTGCCCAACTATCTGAATGAGCAGGGCGTAACGGTCATCATAGCCGGAGGTATGGGATCAGGCGCTGTGGAAATTTTTCAGGAGAAAGGCATTGATGTGATTACCGGAGCGGAAGGTGATGTTGATCAGGTTATCCGCTCCTACATAGATGGCACTTTACAGGCCAGCGGAGCTGTATGCCATGAGCATAGCCACAGCGGCGACTAGGATTAACAATAGAGTCTGATCTGTCTGATCTGTCCTTTTGTTTGCTTGCCCCTGCCGCGCCATTCTGTTAACGTGTAGACACAGGCAGAATCGCTGCAGGGCTATTGGCGCGTGTTCGCGAGACACGATTCCCGGATGACGCGGACAACCAGGAAAAACCGGGCAATGATCTACCGCGAAACAGGTCGCGAATCTAGACAGCGCGACCTGGAGGAGGTGCACAGCGTGGATGCGAAGCAACAAGCGGCACAACACCAGGGAGAAACAGACCGGGCTTTGATCAGAGCCGCTGATCAAGCACGTCGTTTTGCTTATGTGCCCTATTCCGGTTTCAGGGTAGGTGCCGCGCTGCTTGACGAGAAGGGATGTCTGTTTAGTGGTTGTAATGTAGAAAACGCTTCGTATGGCGCGACCTGCTGCGCAGAGCGCACTGCAGTCTTCAAAGCCATATCAGAAGGCGCTGGCAAAATCAGGCGTATGGCTGTGGTCTGTGATCAGGATAAACCATGTATGCCCTGCGGCATTTGCCGCCAGGTTCTGGCCGAGTTTGCGACAGAAGATTTTCTGCTTCTGGCCGCGGCGGCAGACGGCAGTTACCGTGCTTATACCATAGAAGGCCTGCTGCCTGATGCTTTCTCACTCTAAATGGGTGTTTGTTTTGAATTTTTCTCAGATCTTGCCCCAAAGCTGTGGTCATATTGAACTGTTTGAACGAGGTTTGTTCATGTTTTCTGGCGGCTGGCTGCTTTCCTGGCGTGCCTGCCTGAAAAAGGAGCCTTCCCGGTCACAAATCACATAAAGCGGCCGTCCTTTAACTTCTTCGAAAATTCGGCCGATATACTCACCAATGATACCCAGCATAATGAGAATAATGCCACAGAAAAATAGGATGACACACATCAGAGAAGCGTATCCGGGTTCCATCACGAACAGATCAAAAAGACGGGCAATAAAGACAAAAAGCAGAAAACAGAAACTGAAGATCGAGAGCGTTATACCGATGCCGATGCCCAGTTTAAGCGGTTTATAAGAAAATGAAGTAATTCCGTCAATGGCGAGTTTCAGCATCTTGCGCAAAGGGTATTTGGTTGTACCGGCAAAACGCGGTGCACGCACATAATCTACGTAGGTCTGGCGAAAACCCAGCCAGCTGATCAGGCCGCGGACATAGCGGTTGTGTTCCGGTAATGCGGAAAGCGCGTGGCAGACCCGGGCGTCAATCAGCCGGAAATCACCGACATCAACCGGGATATCCACATCGGTGATGCGATGCAGCAGACGGTAGAAAAGCCTGGCGCTCACCTTTTTGCCCAATGACTCGCCTTTGCGGGCGACGCGATGGCCATAGACGACATCAAAGCCGGCTTGCCACTGCTCGATCATGGCCGGGATCAGTTCAGGCGGATCCTGCAGATCTGCGTCAATAATAATGACCGCGTCGCCAGACGCGTGGTCCATCCCCGCGGTAATGGCTGCCTGATGTCCGAAATTACGGGAAAAAGTCAGAAGCTTAACCCGGCTGTCAGAAGCACACAGCTGCCGGGCAAGAAGGCCGGTGCGGTCGCGGCTGCCATCATTGATATAAATAATTTCCCAGGGGTGGCCTAATTGATCCATAACACGCAGAAGTCGTTCATGGCAGGAGTCGATCACAGCCTCCTCATTATACAGGGGGACAACGATTGAATAACGGATATTTTCCATGACAGCCTCCCTTGCGCAACGGCTTTATTATAGCAGAATGACCAATTTTGTACAGTATAAATGGTTACACGCAAAAGGCGAGGTTACGTTATAATTAAATCAGGATAGATATCCTGAACCTTGAAAGTAAAAGAGAACGATTCAGAAGGGAGCGGTCATCATGAAGATCAACATTAACGGCAAAGGTATGAAGGTAGGCGATCAGCTGCAGCAGCGCATTGAGGAGAAACTGGGCAAGTTCAACAGGTTCTTTGGAGATGAAGCGACAGCAACCGTCAAGGTCAGACCGGAAAAAGATCAAAAATGCATTGAGGTCACGCTCAAGATCCACAAGCATTATTATCGTGCGGAATGCATTGCCGATGATGTTTTTACAGCTCTCGACCAGACCATTGACGTGCTGGAAGGACAGATCCGCAAACATAAAACCAAAATCGAGAAAAAGATCCATGATTACGCCTACATGAAGGAGTACCTGAAAACACAGACTGACTCAGTGCCGGATGTTGAAGAAGAACCCCGCATCATCAAGCGAAAATCTTTTGAACTCGACCCGATGGACGCGGATGAGGCTGTTCTGCAGATGGAAATGCTGGGCCACAGCTTTCTGCTTTTCCTGGACGCGGAAACTGACAAGGTCTGTGCTGTCTATAAAAGGAAAGACGGCCAATATGGCCTGCTCGAACCTGAATACTAGAACGAGAGCCTGCGCCGGAACTGGTCCTCTCGTTGACAAGACTGGAAAGCCAGCCTGAACCAGAAACCATGACACGTTGCGTTACCCGTGCCATTGCCCGGATTCACATGATGAATCCGGGTTTTTTAGTCCGCATCAGCGTGCAGACCGGGGCTGGTCCATGGTAGAATAGTCATGGTCGTCCGGCCGAAGACCTTAAAGCCGGTATAAGAAAATGATAAGAACGCATGTCGGGAGACAACGGACATGATTCACCCTGTTTGGCCTGGTTGGTCAAAGTTCAGGGTCCTCGCTGTTGACCCTGAGCATACCAGATCCGGGAGGAACGTACATGGATGAACTGGACAGAATATTGGCACAAGCACAGCAAAATGCACCTATCGATCCTAATCGACAACCCGTCGTTGACCGGCAGGCAATCGCGCAAAGACTGTTGCGCGGTTTGAATCCGCAGCAGGCCGAAGCTGTCCAGCATGACAAAGGGCCGCTTCTCATCCTGGCCGGAGCCGGATCAGGCAAAACTCGCGTGATTACCCATCGGGTGGCCTGGCTGGTGAGTGTGCAGCATGTCCGCCCGTCAGCCATACTGGCCATCACCTTTACGAATAAAGCTGCTGCGGAGATGAAAACACGCATTGAACACCTCATCGGACCGGTAAGCCGCAGCATGTGGATCGGTACCTTCCATGCCATGCTGATGCGTATCCTGCGCCGCTTTGCCGACCGCATCGGGTTCAGTCGTGATTTTACCATCCTTGATACGGACGACCAGCAAAAAATTGTTAAACAATGCCTGGCTGAACTCAATCTGGATGAAAAGACATTTGCCATTCGTGCTGTGCACAGCCAGATCAGCACAGCGAAAAACAACCTGACCAGTGTCGAGCAGTTTACCCGCCAGTCCGGCAGCGACTATTTCCGAAGCCAGGTTGGCCAGGTTTACAAACGCTACCAGGACGTGCTGCGTAAAAACAACAGTATGGATTTTGACGATATCCTATACGAAGCAGTCCGCCTTCTGGAGTCTTGCCCCGATGTCCTTGCCGAGTACCAGGATCGTTTCGAGTATATCCTGGTGGACGAATACCAGGATACCAACCATGCGCAGTACCGACTGGTTCATCTGCTATCTGCCAGACATAAGAACTTGTGTGTCGTTGGCGATGACGACCAGTCCATCTACAGTTTCCGGGGCGCGAACATACAGAACATCCTTGATTTTGAAAAAGACTTTAAACGATGCAAGGTCATCAAGCTGGAACAGAATTACCGCTCAACCGGGCATGTCCTTAAAGCGGCCAATGCCGTGATCGGTCATAACCAAGGCCGTAAAGAGAAAGCGCTCTGGACTGAAAGCGCCGATGGTGAGAAGATCACTTTCCTACATGCTGAAGACCAGAATGAAGAGGGTCGTTTCATTGCCAGGGAAATCGAACGGCAGGTCAGCGCTTTGAGGGAAAAAAGATATCGTGATTTTGCGATCCTCTATCGCCTCAACGCGTTGTCACGAACGGTAGAGCAAGCATTGCGCGAGCAAGGCATCCCCTATCGCATCTATGGCGGCACCCGCTTTTATGACAGGAAAGAAATTAAGGATGTCCTGGCCTATCTACGCTTGATCGTCATGCCCCAGGATGACATATCCTTTAACCGGGTAATCAATGTACCGCGGCGTGGCATTGGTGATGTGACACTGGAAGCTCTGACAGCGATTGCGGCGCAGGAAGACCTGCCTCTAATGACGGTTTGCGCACAGGCTATCCGCTATCCCCAGTTGCAGCGTATGGCAGCGCGGCTGATGGCTTTCAGTGAGTTGATCAAGCGTCTGCAGGATGACCTGCAGGGCGGAGGGAAGACCTTCGCGGAATACATAGACTGGGTTGAGCAGGAGACCGGCCTGATCGATGATCTGGTGGAACAACAGCAGCGCCTGGGCAAGCATGACATCATCGACAGGATCGAGAACCTTAAGGAACTGCTTTCAGACGCCATGGAGTTTGAAAGCCAGCTTGAGCAATTACGCGAGGAAGGCGCTGATCTGCCGCCCGAAGACGAGGTGCTGCTGGCAGAAGGTCTACCTCAGGTCCTGCAGGCTTTTTTGGAGCGTGCCGCACTCTATAGCGAGATCGACCAGGACAAAGAGGAAGACGATGTCGTCAGACTTCTGACCATTCACAGCGCGAAAGGCCTGGAATTTGACACGGTCTTTCTGGTTGGTGCGGAAGAAGGACTTTTTCCGGGATACCGTTCGATGGGCAGTCAGGAAGATATGGAGGAAGAACGGCGGCTTGCTTATGTCGCGATTACCCGTGCGCGGCACAAACTTTACATCACAACCACCAGAACCCGCCTGATATTCGGGCAGACACAACGTTATGTCGTTTCCTTGTTTGTAAGGGAGATACCAGATCTGCATATGGAAGATATCGGCGGTTCACATCGCAGCGCGTCTGCCGGCAACTCAGCAGATCTCCTGCGGCGCCATGAACGCGTCCAGTTTCCCGGCGCGCCTGAGCCCTTCTTGAAAAAGAGCGCTCAGCCTCAGCGTCAGGAACCTTCAATTTCCGGGCCTGCTGTCCGCTATGCCCCGGGTGATCAGGTTCAGCATCCGCGCTTTGGCAAAGGGCGCGTGGTCTCCGCGGATCCTGTTGCCGGTGACGCCATTCTGGTGATCGATTTTGATCAAGCCGGCCGCAAGCGTTTTCTGGCCAAGATGGCCGGTTTGCATAAAACAGAGGGCTGACAGCCAGCCCTCTGTTCATCATCATTTATGGGAATTAGGACAGGCGGCCTCTGTGTATAGAAGCTGCCTTTCTTTTTTATGATTGGCTGCCTGTCTTTAGCCGGTTTTCCACATCAGAATGGACCTGGTAGTTGGCACCGCGGTCGACGACTTCAGAGATGTTTCGGCAGTGGTCGGAGATACGCTCAATCATATGGATCAATTCAAGGAAAATGACTGTAGACTGTGGATTGCAGGTACCGTTGTTAAGACGCTCAATATGGCTTTTCCGCAAGTTTTCTTCGAGTTCGTCCATGACATCTTCCAGTTGGATAATGCGACGGGCGATGACGATGTCGGAATTGCGCAGTGCTGTTATGCTGTCTGAAACCATTTGCTCAATGACCCCGTAGGCTTTGTCAAGATCTGACACAGCCGCTTCGGAAAAGGATAACCCGGCATCTTTCATCTGCAGTGAATTATCACACACATTGCTGCAGTAGTCCCCGATCCGTTCAATGTCATTAGCCGCATGCATCAGTGCAGCGATGCGGGAGGAACTGCTTTCTGTCATGCTTGAGGACGTGATGATGTTGGACAGATAACGGACGATCTCATTTTCCAGGTAATCGAGCGTGTCCTCGTTGGAAAAAATCCTTGTTTCAAGCTCGTGGTCATGTGCTTTGACGATCTGATGGCTGTCCGTGGTCATCTGCATGGCAATTGATGTCATGCGGGCCAGTTCCTTGGTGGCCAGATCAATGGCGATGGCCGGGTTGTTGATGACCTTATAGTCAATATAGGCCAGTTTCTTTTCAATGACAGGGTCTTCACCGGGTATAACCAGGCGGACAATCTTGGCCATCAGCCAGACGAACGGCAGCCAGATCAAGGTGTTGATCACATTAAAGATTGTGTGGGATATGGCGATGCTTTCGCGCATATATTCAGCGACTGGCGTCATCATGGAAGCAAGGCCGGTATTGCTGTCGGCGATCAGGGTATGCCCGATCAGCCCCAGGATGCTGTTGACCAGCTGTGAATATGGGCGCAGCAGAAGCATAAAAACCAGTGAGCCGAAAAGGTTGAAAATGGTATGCGCCGCAGCCGCCCGTTTGGCAACACGTGAAGCGCCGATGGCTGCCAGGGCCGCTGTGATTGTCGTGCCGATGTTGCTGCCGAAAAGAATCGGTATAGCCTGGTATAGGGAAATCAGGGGGGTGCCTGCGGTATCGACGGAGGTGCCGGCCATGGTCTGCAGCACACCAATCGAAGCTGATGAACTTTGCATAACCATCGTTGCGCCTGTACCAAGCAGCAAGCCCAGAACGGGTGTGTCCTTAATGCGAACCATCAAATCAGCGAACTCAGGGCTTTTCGCTAAGGGTTTCATGGCTGCGCCCATGCTGTTCAGACCGACAAACAAAGCACCAAAGGCAAAAATGATCTGGCCGATATACCGGACTTTGGGTTTTTTCACCACGAACATCAGGATAAAACCGACGGCCACAAAAAGCCAGGCATATTCATCGATTTTGGCGGCTACAATCCAGGCGGTCATGGTGGTGCCGATGTTGGCGCCCATGATCACGCCGATCGCCTGCGGCAAAGTCATCAGGCCGGCACTGGTAAAGCCGATGACCATGACGGTGGTGGCGGACGAGCTCTGCATGATCATGGTAACCAGCGCACCAACGATAACACCGCGAATAGGCGTACCTGTCAGCAAAGCCAAAAAGTTGCGCATCTTGTCGCCGGCTGTCTTCTGTAGTCCTTCGCCCATCTGCTGCATCCCATAGACAAACAAAGCAAGACCGCCGAGCAAAGCGAAAATCGATTTGATATCCATTCATGTCTCCTTCACAGACCTTCAGGCCTGTCTACAGCCCCTGGCTGTTTTATATTATTCTTATTCATACAAGGTCAATTGTACTGAATACCGCCCGTTTGCACAACAGACAGAACAGCGACTTTCCACTTTGCAGCATACCTGCAGGCTCTATGAGGACGTTACTTGACAATTTGCATAAGCAATGAAAAAAGAGAACCAGCTTGATCGCCTGAGAACAAGCCGAGGACATGATATAATGAACATGCTGATCGTTACTGAAACAGGCCTATCCGAATCGATTCAGCCGTCCTTTGTTTAAGCAGATGTTGTTGATGGAACAATTGGCCGGCGGCCTGGCCAGGTGAGGTGTATGACGATGGATTTGACTGCTGAGCCAAGATTATTGCGGGAGGAACAGGAAAAAACACTTAGCCCCTATGC
>JAAYLM010000241.1 GCA_012521915.1 Oscillospiraceae bacterium
GCAAAGGTGTATCCTTTATGACCATGTGCGTTCAACCTCCTGACAAGCCGCCTCAAGCCGTTTCAGCGTTTCTTCGACGGCTTCATCTGTATGACTGAATGTGATGTATGGCACCCGGTAGAGTGAACCACCGTTGGCATAGGCCTTGCGCACAAAATCGGACAGAGCAGAACTGCCGGGCTTTTGCTCGACAATGATCGGACAAGGCGCACAGCCCCGGATGCGCAACGGCAGATCTTCAGCTTGAAACAGCATATCAACGGCCGACCAGAGTTTTTCACCCTGGTGCCAGAGATGGGCAATCACGTCTTTGTTTGTATACTCGCCCATGACAGCTTTAGCTGCCGCCAGTGATAAAGTCTCACCGCCGAACGTTGAAGAGATTATGGCACCGCGCTGACCTGATTCCATGATGTCACGCCGCCCGACATAGGCTGCCAAAGGCATGCCATTGGCCATTGCTTTGCCAAAGACCGCCAGATCAGGCACAACACCAAAATATTCCTGAGCACCGCCAACAGCCAGGCGAAAGCCGGTAACCACTTCATCAAAGATCAACAGGCTATTGTTTTTCCGGCATATTTTCTTGAGTGCTGGATAAAATGTTTTACCTTGATCCATGTTCAGGTAATCGGCAGCCACCAGTACGGCGGCGATCTGGCCGTCAAAGCGCGCGAACAGCTGTTCCAGTCCGTCGGTATCGTTCCAGGCACAAACGTGATGGAGACTGCTCAGGTCTTGCGGCACACCGGACGGAGCGGCTTCTGCTTTCATCGCCGGCAGCAGGTTTGCGCCGCTTGCCAGGCTGTTCAGCCAACCATTGTAGCCGATCTGGATGATATGATCCCGTTCTGTGTAGGAACGTGCTATACGAATACAGGCGGCCAGAGCCTCTCCTCCGGTTTTGAGAAAGCGAGTTTGCTCAGCACAGGGAATCAGGTCACAGAGCTGTTCAGCAACTTCGCATTCCAGATCGCTGGGATGACCAAAGATAATCCCTCTATCGAGCTGCGCGCGGATGGCCTCGTCAACCGCCGGGTAACGGTAGCCCAGACTGACTGGCCCCAGTCCATTACGGTAATCAATATATTCCTTGCCGTTCGCGTCCCAGATCCGGCAACCGTCACCCCGTACAATGATTTCAGGTTCTTCCGGCAAGTAAACCGGGGCTTTGGAGCAAGTGCTTGACCCCCAGGGCATCACCTGTTTCAGTCGTTCGTTCCAACGCTTTTCGTTCATGCCAGCCTCCTTGTCGTATCTGCAGGATTTCTGATGAGCCGACGTGTTGCCGTGACATTGGCCTCGTTCAGCTGACCACCTTTATTGTGCACGAGGATGCCCGCCATACCCGCCAGACGACAGGAGTACAGGAATACGCTGTGCCTCATCATGCATATTAATTATACCATGACTGTCGCGGCATGAACGTTCCCGAGAACAGCAAGGAAGCGGATACTGATCATGCTATATCGCTTTTGCCTGCGCTTTTATGACTTCATAGCCAAGTGTCACAATGGCCTTTTCGATGTCTGCCAGAGCAAGTCTGCCCTCATCAAAAGCAAGTTTCACCTTGCTCGCGTTGAACAGTACTTTGACGCTTTCCACATCAACACCGTCAAGGGCTTTGACAGCGTTCTCAATCTTTTTCACACAGGATGGACAAGCCAATGATTCTAGTTGAATGGTTGCTTTTTGCATTTTATTTACTTCCTTTCTTTTATATTGTACAAGCTTCATGCTGGCTTTTGTGACTTGATCGCATTGAGTTTGTTTTGTGATGAACAGGTGACCTGCCGCACGGTGCACCAGGATGCTTCCTATCTACCTCAAACGATATCGGAGGAGCCTCATGCCATTAAGAATGACGACCAGAATGCTTGCTTCATGCACCAGCATGCCGATGGACATATTCATCCATTCACTGAAAAATAAACCAGCGAGCAAGAACAAGACAACACCAACCGCAATCGCGATATTCTGTTTCATGTTTCGGGCTGTTGCTTTGGCTAATCCCAGGGCATGAGGCAGTCGGCTGAAATCTGAGTTCATGAGCACAACGTCAGATGTCTCAATGGCCACATCCGTTCCACCGCCCATAGCGATGCCAATATTGGCCAAGGCCAGGGATGGACTGTCATTGACGCCATCACCAATAAATGCGACGATCTGATGTTTTTCTTCAATCAGCTTTTTGATGTAAGCCGATTTATCTTCAGGCAGCATATTCCCATGTGCTTCGGTTAAGCCCAGTTCCCTGCTGACCACGTCAACGGTTCCCTGGTTGTCACCGGACAACATGACAAGGCTCTTGACGCCAAGCTTCTTGAGCTTTAACAAATTTTCCCTGACATCCGGACGGATCTGATCACGGATGCCCATCAGAACTTTCAGCTCACCATCAACAAAAGTCAAGACGAGCGAGTGGCCTTTCCTTTCGAGCCGGGCTATGTCAGCCTGTGCTTTTTCACTCAGCCGGACACCTTCCCTTTCCATTAAGGCAACATTGCCGACTGCGACCCTGTGTCCATCTACTGTGGCAGAAATGCCACCCCCTTTGACTACTTCCGTATTTTTTACTACTGAGATTTTTATGTCACCAATTTCATCCAGTACAGCTTTGGCCAGCGGGTGGTCTGATTCGCGTTCGATACTGGCCAGATAGCCCAGTGCGTCTTCAATGCCATCACCATAATATTCTTTTGCGACTACCGAAGGCTTTCCCGCAGTCAATGTGCCTGTTTTATCAAAAACCATGGTATCCAGCCGGCTAAAATCACCAATAACCTCACTCCCTTTGAGCAAGACGCCATGGCGGGCGCCATTACCGATACCGGCAACATTGGAAACGGGAACACCAATAACCAGGGCGCCGGGGCAGCCAAGGACAAGAATGGTTATGGCCAGTTCAAGGTTGCGTGAAAACAACCAGACGATGATGCCCAGTACAAGAACAGCCGGTGTATAGTACTTTGAAAAGCGGTCTATGAAACGCTCTGCTTCAGATTTTGAATCCTGGGCTTCCTCGACCAACTCAATAATTTTCCCGAATGTCGTGTCTTCACCAACACGGTCGGCAACGATCTGAACCGTACCATTATCCAGTATGGTGCCCGCAAAGACAGGTGAGTCCTTTTCCTTGGCGACAGGCAGGGACTCTCCGGTAATGCTTGCTTCATTGATACTGCCTTCACCAGACAGAATCGTTCCATCAACAGGGACTTTTGCGCCTGTTTTCACCAATAAAATATCGCCTACATCAACTTCATCGACGTCGACTTCAATAAATTCACCGTTTTCAAACTGTTTTAAAGCATTTTCCGGAGCCATCTCTGTTAGTTCTTTAATGGCTGAACGTGTTTTGTTCAGCGTACGCTGTTCCAGAAAAGCACCGAACAAAAACAGGAAGGTCACTATGGCAGACTCTTCGTAATTCTTGATGAGAAATGCTCCGATGACTGCGATGGTCACCAGGACATCAATACTGACAACCCTGACCTTTAACGCCTGATACGCCTGAATAGCTATGGGGGCAAGACCCAGAACGGAGGCAACAACCAAAGCCGCGACCGCTAAAGGTTCATAATGAAAGGCCAACTCGCTGACAAACCCGATAACAATCAGAATGGCAGCCATCAGCGTTATGTGGTTTTTCTTGCTCAGTATCAACCGCTGCATCTCATCACCTTCAAAAAGTATTTTCTCTTAAACCTGGTAGGCCTGGTCCAGTTCCGCCAGCATGGTGTAGACAGCTTCATAGCTCTCACAGACATCATCCGGTACCGTATAGTTGTCTGTTATTTCACGTAAAGCGGTAAAAGCCTCGTCCAACGCAGGCTTTTGGGCTCCTGCTTGTTTGATTTTCTTATTGATCTCATCAAACAACGCATGGACTTTATGGAACTCCGGATGACTTTTCCCATGAACCCTGTCTACGATGGGCACATATTGCCTGAGCGTTTCAAGGTGTTGTGCTTTTACATCATCAAAGCTTTTTCTGTTTGTCATATCATCAACCCCATTTCTATTAACTTTGCAGTCTAAGCATAACATGGCTTGCAGAATAATAATTTGACCTAAATCAAAATTGACTGATTCTATATAAAAAAGAAAACCCCTGATTTCAGAAGTTTTCGCCAGCAGCGCTATCTTATCAGTCTTCCTGGCTGATCGCCAGGAGCTCTGATTTATCTTGAATGAGTATTTTGCGATGCCCTTGGAGCACGATCAGACCTTCTTCCTGCAAGGCGGCCAGCTTGCGGCTCAGGGTTTCCTGTGTCATCCCCAACTGAGAAGCAAGATCCCCTTTAGTCATAGGCAGTTTGATTTCCGCACGATCTTCTGCAAAGGCCAGCAATGCTCCAGCGACACGTTTGGTGACAGAACCCAGACTGATATCCTCAATCCGGTTTTCCGCCTGTTCCAGTCTGCGGGAAAGTTCATCGAGTACTTTAAATGCGATGGATGGGTATTTTGCCATCAGCGCTTTGAGTTGTTCACCCTGCAGGACACACATGGTGGTCGTCTCCAGAGCCTGGGCGTTATCCGTCAGGGGCAGCGATGAAAACAATGACCATTCTCCGAAAAACGATCCAGGTCCGACCAGACGGAGAACCTGCTCTTTGCCGCTGGCGTTGAGGCGGAAAAGTTTTACCAGCCCGGTGTGGAGGATAAAGAGGGTTCCGCCCCCGTCACCTGCCCGGTATACCCACGCACCTTTCTCGAAGATGCGTGAAGATGCAATTTCAATAATTTCCATGCTTTCCTCATGGGTGAGGCTGGCAAAGATCGGCACATGTTCAATGCAGCTTGCTTCATGTTCGCAGTGTTGACAACATTGCATCCGCGGCACTTCCCTTCTTGTCTGATTAAAAATCGCCATGTTGTTGCCCCGTTGATTTCTTTGATATTCATTATACAGCAAACCACAACTGTCACAGAATACACTCAATAAGGCCAGAATATAACCTGTTGCAGAAAATAATTCTGACGGAAAGCTTCACAGTTTCTTTGCAGTTTGTTACGCTGTGTATAACATCATGCCCTTTAAGCCTTTGTATCTGTTCCGGAAGGAGAATCACATGAAAATCGTTGCGCTCAATGGTCTTCTCGGATATGGCTACGCACAGCAGTCCTGGCAACAGGCACTTGCAGAGAATCCGGATGTCATTGGCGTTGATGCCGGATCTGTTGATCCCGGTCCGTATTATCTGGGCAGCGGCACCTCGTTTACAAACCGCGCAGCAGTTAAGCGTGATCTTGCACTGGCTTTGCCTGAGGCCATCAGGAGACATATTCCATTTATCATTGGTACAGCCGGCGGATCAGGCGCTGAACCGCATATTAAATGGCTCAGTGCGATCGTCGCTGAAATAGCGCGTGAACATCAACTGAGCTTTCGCTATGCAGTCATCTATTCCGATGTCTCTCCTGATTATGTTCTGGGAAAAATGCAACAGGGTCAACTTGAACCACTTGGCCATCTAGAAGCTGACAGCAACAAAGTCATTCAGGCAGCGCATATCGTTGCCCAGATGTCAGTCGATCCGTTCATCAAGGCTCTTGATGAAGGCGTTGATCTGATTATTGCAGGCCGGGCATGCGATACGGCGATCTATGCCGCTGCGCCCATTCGGGCCGGCTTCGATCCCGGTCTGGCTTATCATATGGCTAAAATAATGGAATGCGGCAGTATGTGCAGTGATCCGGTCAGTGCGTCTGATGTCATCCTGGGCGAAATAGGCCCGGATTCATTCACGCTGACTCCGATGAATCCGATCAGGTGCTGCACCATCCAGCGTGTTGCTGCGCATACGCTTTACGAACAAGCCAATCCATACCTGATCCATGAACCAGACGGCACCGTTGATGTCAGCGAATGTTGCTACGAGCAAATTGATGCACGCAGCGTCCGGGTGTCCGGCAGCCGCTTTATTCCGGCAAAACGCAAGACGCTTAAGCTGGAAGGAGCCTGCCTGGCCGGCTATCGGGCCATCAGTTTGGCAGGTATCAATGATCCGGAGACAATCCGCTGCATCGATGCTCTTTTCGACCAGGTCAAAGCCTTTATTTCAGAAAATCAGGCTGATATCGACCCGGGAACCTATACGATTCACCTGAAAAAATATGGTGGTGTCCTGGCAGAGACAGATGCATCTCTGGCTGCCCAGATGGCCGTAATCATCGAAGTGGTCGGAGATACCCAGGCAATTGCTGATTCAATCTGTGCCGTTGCACGTTCCCGCCTGCTGCATGCTGACTATCCGGGCAGACGTTCCTCTGCCGGCAACCTGGCTTTTCCCTATTCTCCGTCTGATCTTCATCTGGGTCCGGTCTACGCGTTCTGCTTGTATCATCTGGCTGAAGTCGCTGATTTTTTCGAGAATATCAAAATATCATGGGAGGTATATGAAAATGGCCAGACTGTATGATTTGGCGCAGGTGATCCGATCCTAAAATGTAGGTCCTTTGCTGCTCGCCTTGGATATCATCTTTGCGGACCCGGCTGTGTGTGACCGGGTTGTGGCCTCCGGGGCAATAAACGCGCAAAACATCAGCCATTTATACGATGTTCCCAGCGAAGGCGTACAGATCATTCCTTACAAGGCCGTCTATGCGATTAAGATCACCATGCCACGAAAAGTAATCAGCGGTGATATTTTGGACGATGATATCTATGGCTGCCAACAACATCTGCCGCTGGCCGATCTTCAAGTTTTCAGCGAGGAGGAAAGAGAATGATCAGACAGGATGTCCTTGCAGAAGCCATAGAACAGGCGATTATCAAGGGAGCAACCGATATCAGTCCAGATGTCATGGATGCCCTGATTCTGGCGCGTAATCAGGAGCATAACGAATCATCTCATGAGGGGCTGGATCAAACCATTGCCAGCCTGTTGCGTTCACGCAAACAGCAGGTCCCTGCCTGTCCCGACACCGGTTGGCCTTTGTTCTATTTTAAAATCGGCAATGATGCTGTCATTGAAGGTGGTATGTTGGCCCTTGAGCAACTGACACAAAAAGCTGTAGCCAGGGCAACGGCTGCCGGATACCTGCGCCGCACCATGAAGCACCCGCTGACCGGCTATGATCCCGGCGATAACATCGGGATGAATATTCCCTGGTTCGAATATCGCTTTGTTCCCGGTGCGGATCTTCAAATCACCTATGTAGCCAAAGGTGGCGGATCGGAAGTTTTCGGTGGAACACAGTCCACGATGGTTGCCTTTGCCGATGGCATGACCGGCATCAAGAAATTTGTCATCGATGCCTTTATCGCCGCGAGCAGGGCAGGAGCAATCTGTCCGCCATCCATTCTCGGTGTTGGCATCGGCGGCACAGCCAACATAGCGGCAACACTGGCAAAAGAAGCCGCCTGCCTGCGGCTTCTGGGCAGTTGTCATCCAGAAGAAAGCTTTCACCAGCTGGAGGTGGAACTTACCGATGCCATCAACAGCCTGGGCATCGGCACCATGGGTGCCGGCGGTCGAACTTCTGTTCTGGGTGTCCATGTGGAATATGCCTATACGCATATCGCCGGCGTCGCGGTGGCCATCAGCGCGAATTGTTTTGTCGCACGGCGGGGAACCTGTCGGGTTTATTCAGATAACCACTGGATTCTGGTACCTGATCCTGACTGGTTTGGAGGACGTTGACATGTCTGAATATTCTCTTGAATCACCCATTGACCATAAAACAATCAGACAACTTCGCGCAGGCGATCGTGTGTACCTGACGGGTCCGGCATTCACCTGCAGATCAAAACTGCAACGCGCTGTTTTTGATGAAAACCTGCCTATGCCTGTATCGCTGAAACCGTTCGATATTCTGATTCATGCCGGTCCGATTGTTTTGACTGAGGCGGATGGCTATCATCTTGTTTCCTTCATGCCAACATCCAGTGTCCGTTTTGAGAAATGGGGTGCTCAATCGATTGAACAGTGGGGCTTGCGTGTCATTGTTGGCAAAACCACCATGGGCGCTGCAACAATGGATGCGATGCGTCGTTACGGCTGTGTTCATTTGACCCCTCGTTCTGTGAGTCCAACACTCTGGTGTGATGCGATCCGGATAACAGGTGTTGAACTACTTGAGGAAATGGGTTCAATTGAAGCACCCTGGCAAATGATGCTCAACAGACTGGGACCATTTGTGGTCGACATGGACACGGAAGGAAATAATCTTTTTGATGCTCTGGATCAGGAAATTCAAAAAAACAAAGAAATCGCTTATCGAAAACTTGGTATTCCTGATCATTTCCAGCCAACAAAACTATATTGATGCTGTTTACGGCATAGTCATGCAGAAAGCTGCCGGTCCATAAAAAACGGAACCGGCAGCTTCAGTTTACGGCTTTTTTTCCAAACGAACGAAACCAATACAAGTCTCTTCACATCATCGTGGACCGTTCAACTTCCATCAGCCAGACTACCCGTTCGCTTCTACTCATCACGCCAAGGCCAGAAACAGATTTTTGTTGCTTGCTGTTTTTCCAGAAGTTCAATGCCCCGATTATAGGCTTCCAACGGAAGGTTCGTCGTGACAAGGGGCACCAGATTAAGCTTTCCCCGCCGGATCAGGTCAACGGCATATTCGGCTGAGCGGCGGCTATGGCCTTTGTAGCCGCAAAGCCGCAAGCCGCCATAATGGCGGGGTGAATAGGTGTAGTCTTCACGCTGAACACCAAACAAAGCCAGAATATCTTCAGTGATATCCATGAGGAATTCGACCGACTTTTTCGCTCCGACGCAATCGATGGCCGTTTCAATGGCGAGTTTCCCCGGACGGCTGGCAAAAGGATGCTCAGCAGGGTCATACACTTCATCGACACCAAGGTTAAGCGCGTTTTTCCTTCGCTCATGGTGCGGATCAAAACCAATGACACGTTTCGCTCCTTCAGCTTTAGCCATCTGCGCGGCGATCAGACCTGCCGGACCAAGACCAGTGATGCCAATGACGCGTCCGTCAATGCCATGCATATCTTTCAACATTAAAAAAACAGTGCCAACACACATAGCCAGTTCAACAGATGCAACAGCCTCAGGGGGCAGTTCCCGCGGTACTTTAATCACGTTTTCATCCTTAAGCACAACATATTGAGCATAACACCCCTGAACCTGATGACCCTGATCTCGCCAGGCGCTGACTCTGTCCCCTACAGAAACAGAACTGACATCAGGACCAACCTCGACGATATCACCCGTTGCTTCATGACCTGGTTGACCAATGGTATAGGGATACTGAAACGTATGACCAACGAACATCGGTTCGTTATGCCTCAGGTGTAAATCCCATTGCGGACAAGTCGCCACGGCTTCAACCCGCATGAGTACCTGACCCGGACCTGGCTGAGGCTTTGGTATGTCTACAATTTCAAATTGGCCGGGAGCGGTTACTTGCATAGCTTTCATACAAAATTGCTACCTTTCTTTGTTTTTCGTTCAACCAAAGCAGAATCGCCTAACCTGGAGAACACTCGTCCTCCAGCTCATCGGTCTGTAGATTGAGCCAGAGGCGTTCCTGTTTCGTCAGTTGCAGCTGCAGGGCATCGATACTGTCCAGCAGATGGCGGATCGTTCCGGTGCTTGTTACCGGCAGAACATTCAGAGGCTGACCGGCCAGCCAGGCCAGCGCAATCTGGGATACCGATTTTTCGTTTTTCTCCGCAGAATTTCTGTCCGTCTCAGACGCTCAAAATTAACCGGGAATCCATATTCCAGACCGCCTAATCCGATGACATCTTCAGCCTTGCCTGTATGATAACTTTTCAATTTGCCGGAGAAAAACCCGCGACCGAGGCAGGAATAGGCAAAGACAGGCATCTGGTTTTTCTGGTACCAGTCCCGGGCAGCGCGGTTTTGTTCACCGGAAAGAGTCACGCTGTCACCACAGGGATCGGCGACCATTTCGGCCAGTGCGTAACTGGGACTGGAAACGGTAAATGGCTGCAGCCCATGCTTGTAAGCATATTCATTAGCCTGCTCAATCCGATTGACGGTCCAGTTGGACCCGCCGAACGCACGTATTTGCCCCTTGGCAGACAATTCATTAAGCTGTTCAACAATGGGACCGACCGGCACATCCGGATCATCCCTGTGCAGGAAATAGATATCAACATAATCAGTCTGCAGCTTGGCCAGCGAAGTCATGAAATCGCTCATGATATCATACGTGGTCAGCCGTCTGCGCCAGCGGGTTGTATTGGCGCCTTTCGTGATCACGACAATCTCCTCACGATTGTTGCGCGCAGCAATCCATTTACCTAATGACGCTTCACTGTCGCCATAGTCCGCAGCAGTATCAAACACATTAATACCCGCAGACAGGACCTGATCAAGCAGATTATTGGCATCCCCTCCCTGCATCATCAGTTTGAGGGCCGTGCCAAAAACAAGTTTGGAAACGGGCTTGTTAATCTTTGGAATTCGGATATACTCTAATTTTCCACCCATGCTGTTTCTCCTTTTTCATAAAATATACTGTCAACAAAGGTAAACGCTAGCTGTTCCTGAAGTGGATAAACAGGATGCAAAAGGGTCTTTTGTCCATTGTACCACGAACTTGTTTTTTCAACAGATAATCGATAGGTTTTGCCGATATCCTGTTCATTCATTTCTTCGTGGATAAAAACAAAAAATTATGATTACGTTTCGAATTTTTTATCTTCGCGTTTAAAGATAATGATAAAATATAACCATCAACCCGCCGACTTATGGGAGATTCTGCCTATGCGCAAGAAACACAGCCACTTGGTTAGAGCCCTGATCTTTTTCTTTTCGCTGATTTTTATTGGTGTCATCGGCTACTCTGTTATGCTGCAAATCAGTTTTATTGACGCTGTATACATGACGATCATCACAATATCAACCGTCGGCTATAAAGAAGTCGCGGAAATGAATGCAGCCGCTAAATTATTATCTATTTTTATTATTTTTGGTGGTATCGCACTGGTTGGCTATACACTAACTAATTTTGTGGAATTTCTTGCTGGCGGGCATGTTCAGGACGCCTGGAGGAGACGAAGAATGGAAAAACGATTTTCAATCCAGGTTCCGATGAACCTCTCGAATTAGGCGATACAATGATCGTTCTTGGAAGTCCTGAAAAAACAAAAAAGCTGATGCAGTTCGCATCAGGCACATAAGCATTTTGCTTGTGACCTATACTGAACGCATCATAATCATTCAAGAGGTTATCATCATGAATATCTCAAAACAGGAAAATGGTTTGCCAAGATACCATAAATTATCCAAGCTGAAACTGGGACAAATTCAAGCCCGGGGATGGCTTAAGGATCAGCTGTTACGCAGCGCGGCCGGTATGGGCGGAAACCTTGATCATCTCGAACCGGATATGATAGCAGATCCGTTTATCAATTATTCAAGATTCAAAAGACTCCCCTCCAGCAATGAAGATCTGGATCCTACGTTTTGTGCCGGTTGGAGCTCAGAAATATCTGGCACCTACTGGACCGGACTGGTGCAGCTGGCTTACACCCTGAACGATAAGGAATTGATGCAAAAGGCTGGGAAATGGGTGGATGGTGTTCTGAAACACCAGGAGGCAGACGGTTATCTTGGTGGTTATCCTGTCAGCACTGATCGAAAGGCAGATTATAACGCCTGGGGATCGAACTGGTGTTATCGTGCTTTACTCTCCTTTTATGAAGCAACAGGCCGCGAGGATGTTTTGGCAGCCGTGCATAGGGGACTCTTATGGTTCTGCCAGAACTGGCGCTCACATAAGACGGACTATGCCGCGCCCACCATTATTGAGTCGATGATCGTTGTCTATTTCTACACCGGCGACAAACGGCTCGTTACCTTTTGTGAAGATTATCTTGTTTGGCTGGAAACAAACACCCGTTGGCAAAACAGCGTGTCCAGACTACTTGCGGACAGGCTTCCCTACAACTCAATGCATGTTGTCGCCTATGGGGAGAATGTCAAACATCCGGCACTTGTATATTGTGCAACAGGAGATAGACGACTGCTGGATGCCAGTGTCAAGGGTGTTGACAAAGCGGTCAGGCGGATTATTCAGGCAACAGGCGGGCCAAGTTCCTGCTCAGAATTCCTTAGTCCGGTCGGTGCCACTCAGGAAACAGAGTACTGCAATTTTTCGACCTATCAGCAAACATATTCCTGGTTGTCCCTTATCACCGGAGAAACAAAATACGGTGATTACATGGAACAGGTCTTGTTTAACGGTGCACAGGGTGCACGTAAGAAGGATGAACGTGCCATCGCTTATTTTTCTGCGCCAAACCAGGCTTTGGCAACACGCAGTTCCTCGATTTATGCCAAGGACGATAAACAGGTATACGCGCCCTGTTTCTTCGTTGCCTGTTGCCCTGCGCAATCTGTGCGGACCGTCCCGGAGTATGTTAGAGGCATGTGTTTGACAGATCAGGATGACAACATCTATATGCTGGCCTATGGACCTGCCTCTGTAACCAGCAGGAAAGCAGTTTTTACAATCGACACTTTATATCCTTTCAGGGATACCATCCATATCACCATAAAACAAGCGGCTAACGCTGTCTTTCACTTCAGGATACCGGATTGGTGTGATAACCCAGAGCTTTATGTCAATGGCATAAAAGCGGCTTTCACACAAGCTGCGGGTGGTTATGTCAAACTGGCAGAAAATCCGCAAACCGGAGATCAGATCAAACTCGTTTTTCCTATGAAGATTAAGGTCAATAAGATTGATGACCGTGCCTCTGCCGCAAAATATCCGATCTCCATTTGTCGCGGACCTATTGTTTTTGCGCTTCATATCAGTGAGAAATGGGTTGCTTACGAAGGCAGGCCCATAACCCCTCTGCCAGAAGACTGGTCCTGGTATGAAGCTTTCCCTGAAGACGCCGGTCAAGACTGGCCCGGACAAAAATCCTGGTATCGTTCAATTGATGAAAAGCTAGACGCTGATAAGATTGTAGTCAGAGAATTGCCTGAAAACGGCTATGTGTGGGAAAACCCGCCTGTCGTGCTTGATGTTCCCCTTTACAAATCTGATTTTTGTTATAGTCCTCCAGCCGCCAGAACCTATGACCCCTGGGAATGCCCTGTTGAAATCAACGGCGAGGCAGAAATGCATGAGCTCATTCCATTTGGCTGCACGAGCTTGCGTATAACCTATTTCCCGCGCGCTAAAACAGCTGGCTGACAAAAGGCAATTCTTATGAATGCTGATGGAATCTGAGGTGAGCTTAAATGACCATTGACGCACTGGACTTCTACTATGTCGCACATCCTTTAAAGGAACCATGGACAACGGCTTACGGCTCGGATGACACCATTCACTCAGTCCTGACCTGCTTGACTTCCGGATCCGTAACCGCCTGGAGCGAATCGTCACCACTCCAGGCGCCAACATACTCGCCTGAATGTGCCATCGGCGTCTTCGAGATCGCATCCCGTTTTCTGGCTCCACTGGTGCTGCACCAGTCTTTTGCTTCGGCCGAAGAGGTCAACCTGGCAATGGCTCCGATCAAGGGTAATCCTTTCGCCCATGCAGCCATCGAAATGGCCTGGTGGGTGCTACACTCAAAGGAAACGCAAAAACCCCTGCATGTTTGTCTGGGCGGCACAACGCAACCGGTTTCTGCAGGTGCTGATTTTGGCATTCAAGAATCTTTCGACCATCTGATTAAGTGTATAGACCATGCTTTTCAAGCAGGATTTCAGCGTGTCAAGCTCAAGGTAAAACCCGGATGGGATCTGGAAATGCTGCGGGCTGTTCGATCGACCTTCCCGAACCGAGTCTTTCACATTGACTGCAACGCCGGCTATTCCCTGGAAAATGACTGGCCATTCTTTAAGGCAATCGATCCGCTTGGTTTGGCCATGATTGAACAACCCCTGCATTATGCTGATGTTATCGACCATGCCCAATTGCAAAAACGGATGCAGACACCGATCTGTCTTGATGAAAGCATCCATTCTGTCTATATGGCAGAAAAAGCAATCGATCTGGGGGCGTGCAAGTTTATCAATATAAAACCAGGCCGGGTAGGCGGTCTGCTGCATACACTCCATATTAACAAGCTCTGTGCGTCTGCCGGTGTCGGCAACTGGATTGGCGGTATGCTCGAAAGCGCGGTTGGCAGCGGTATATGTATTGAATGCGCGACGCTGCCCAACATGACATACCCCAACGACCTGTTTCCGTCTGATAACTACTACCGTGAAGAGCTTTCTGAGCAGCGAATTGAGCTTTCTGCACCTGGTCAAATGATGCCATCGCTGAAACCGGGAAATCCGTTTATTCCAGATCCTGAAATTTTGAAAAAACGTACGATCAGACATGTACACTGCGAATAAATAGAAACAATATGGAATATAAAGCGCTTCAATCCAGAAAAAGTCATATGGCGGTTAATCCCATGATGACAAATCTTTCAGATTATGTTATTTCTAAGTATCTTTGCGGGATTTCCCGCCATGACGACACCTGGCTCAACATCCTTAGTGACGACACTTCCCATCCCAATAATGCTGCCTTTGCCTAACCTGATCCACTGTTTGACCGTGCAGGCTTGACCCAGATAACATTTTTCTTCAACATAAACCTTTCCAGCTAAAGTGACCCCGCTGCCGATAAAGACCATATCCTCAATCGTATTATGATGATTCAGCGTACTGCCAGCCAGACAGAATACAAGATTACCGACTTTTGCTTCAAGGCCAATAAAACAATAGGGATAAATAACACAACCATGACCGA